>DOZA01000411.1 GCA_003518245.1 Bacteroidales bacterium
ATAAGGCTCATAGCCAAATGATTCAAGTATGGCAACCCTTAAATCCCTGTCACCTGAATATTCATTATCAAGGGCAAAATCAACTGCTTCCTGTAATTTTACTTTATCGAATCCAGCTTCAGCAGGGCTATTGTGTTCCCATCTGTCTCTATCAGGATAATATACTGATTGACCGTATATTATATTTCCCAAAAGGAAGAAAACAATGCTTATAAAATAGAATTTCTTACGGTAGAATGATTTCATATTAAGTTTATAAGTCAATATATGGTTCATAAAGATATGCACAAATAAAGTAATGCTCAATAATAAGATTAAGAAAACAATACAACAATTACNNTCGATTCGAGGATCCTCGAAAAAGCTAGATGCTTTTTGGGAACACTTCAACTATTCATAAAAATTTGCTTATCTTGTTGAGTTAATTTTAAATACCATGTCATGAAGAAATTTATTCTTATTTCAGTATTATTATCGTTTACGATAATGACCGTTCATTCCCAGGATTCAAAACTTGAAGTTGGAAAGAAAATACCTGAATGGGCGCTGCCTGATGCTAAAGGTGAAACTCATACTATGGACACATGGGAAGGCAAGGTATTACAGATGAACTATGTTGATCCTGATGAGGAAGCACTAAATGATCATTTCAATGATGAAATAGACAAAGCCACTGATGTAGACAAAACGATTGACAGTAATTATTTCAAAGGTTTTGGAATTGTTGACTCCAAATCCACCTGGAAACCCAATGGTATAATTAAGATGATAGCAAAAAGGAAAGAGAAAAAATATGGTACCACCATACTTTTTGATAAAGAAGGTGAGCTTCATGAGAAATGGGATGTACCTATGGATAGCTATACTATTGTTATTGCTGACAAGAACCGCATTTGCAGAGCTTTATATAAGGGACGTGTACCAGAAGATGAAGTTGAAGATATTATTCAACTGATAATAGAACTGACGAAGGAATAAATATTATTTACTTTTATTGGAACCTACATAATAATAAATTGCCTGTGTGAGTTATATATGTGTGTAACAATAACTGTTTGCGCGCGTAAAATGTATATTAAACCTCTGAATTAAAATCATTATGAAAAAGTATTTTCTTGCTTCAAGGGCTATTATTACCCTCCTTATCATATCAATGGTAATGTTTAATTCTTCCTGCAAAAAGAAGGATAAAGGAGATGAAAAACCGGATCTTCCTCCCCAGGAAAGTCTGCTTATGGACTTCTCAGATTTCGATGAGCGTCCAGATACAAAAGGAACAACATATAATAATTTTGTTTATTCATTCCTGAATGTGGCTTTCTGGAACACTGTCACAACCAGCTCACTGGCATTTCCTGCGCTGGCCTACGTAAATATGGTTGGCCAGAACGCAAGGTACCTGGGCGATAATTCATGGGAATGGGCATATTATTTTACTTATGAACAAACTGATTATGTAGCTACTTTTACAACCTCCAGGATTAATAACGAAACTTATTCGGCAGAAATGATGATTGCCGAAGAAGCTACTCCTGAAGCTGGTTTCAAGTGGTTTGACGGGGTTGTGCGCTTCGACCGTACAGCAGCTTCGTGGAATGTATACAAGGATGCGGCCAGCCCTGTGAAAGTGATAGAAGTAGACTGGACAAAAAACTATGAAGCCAATACATCATCACTCACATATACTTATGTTGAACCTGCTCAGGATGAAACAGGCAGTTCCATTACTTTCGGGAAAGATCCATCACTGGCATACAATGCCTGGTATACCATAAGCTTTTCTTCTGAAACAATAGAAATTCAGTGGGATATGGCAACCAAAGCAGGAAGGGTTAGAAATGAAGATCATTTCCTCGATACTGACTGGCATTGCTGGGATGCAAGCCTGGTTGATATAGAATGTCCTGATCTATAAACCTTACCTTATACGTATAGGGATAACGTAAAAGAATATCGCGAAAAAATGTGATACACTGCCTGCCAGCACCATCAGGTGCCATACAAGGTGTGCATGATTGAATTTTGCTTTCCTGTAAAATATAATGCCAAAGGTGTAGCAGGCTCCCCCGATGAAGATCCATATCAATCCCATTACAGGTAAAGACTTTATCAGCGGTACAATAGCTATCAGGAGCATCCAGCCCATACCGGCGTATAGTATGATATCTATTAATTTAGCACCATACTCTACCCTGTTGGGCTTTATAACTTTCATAAGGATACCTGTAATGGCCATAGCCCATTGCAAACCGAAAAGCACCCAGCCCATCGGGCCATGTAAGGCAACCAGTGCCAGCGGTGTATAAGTACCGGCTATAAGAAGGAATATTGCCGCCTGGTCAATTACAAAAAAAGCCTGTTTGAGTTTACCCACAGGTAAACCATGAGCAACAGCCGAAGCAAAATACAGCAGGACCATTGTTGATCCGAAAATTGCTGTACTGACCACATGCCAGCCGTTACCTTTTATAGCAGAAGCAACTATCATTAGAGTCAGTCCCGCACTTGCAAGTATTGCTCCGGCAAAATGGGATAACCAGTTTGCTGTTTCTTCCTGCTTTGTAAATCTTCCTATATGCTCTGTCATATTCTCCACGTATAATAATGCAAAATTAGATTTTTAAACCAATTTAATAAATCATTCTAAAAACTAATTTTCCTCATTCTCATGCTATGAGGTGTCAGCTCAAGGTATTCATCATCTTTAATATGCTCCATTGCCTCTTCAAGTGTAAACTTTAATGCCGGTGCGATCTTAAGGTTCTCATCAGTACCGGCAGCCCTCATATTGGTAAGCTTTTTGCCTTTGGTTATATTTATATCAAGGTCACCTACACGGGTATACTCCCCGACAACCTGTCCTTTATATACCTGTACACCCGGATCAATAAAGAATCTTCCCCTGTCCTGTAACCTGTCTATTGCATAGGTACTTGATTGCCCGTTTTCAATTGCTATCAACGAACCGTTTCGCTGTGTGCCCATTTCACCCTTATAAAGTCCATATCCCCTGAACCTGTGTGTCATGGTTGCTTCACCTGCTGTTGCGGTAAGAATATTGTTTCTCAGTCCAATAAGTCCCCGTGCAGGTATGTCAAATTCAAGATGAAGAAGATCACCCCTTGGTTCCATTATCAGAAGGTCACCTTTGGATCGTGTTACAAGTTCAATAGCTTTTCCAGAATATTCCTCCTGCACATCTATCACAAGAGTTTCAAAAGGCTCATTCCTTCTTCCATCAACATCCTTGAATATCACCTGTGGTTTACCTACCTGGAACTCATAACCCTCTCTTCTCATCGTCTCTACAAGAATAGAAAGATGAAGCAGTCCCCTGCCAAACACATTAAAACGATCTTCACAATCTGTTTCCTCAACCTTGAGAGCCAGGTTCTTCTCAGTCTCACGCATCAATCTTTCACGCAGGTGCCTGGAAGTTACATAACGACCTTCCTTACCAAAAAAAGGCGAGTTATTTATTGTAAAAAGCATACTCATGGTGGGCTCATCAACCGATATTCTTGGCATGGGTTCAGGATTATCCAGGTCGGCAACAGTATCACCTATCTCAAAATCATCAAGACCTACAATAGCACATATATCACCACTCCTTACATGACCTGTCTTTTCCTTCCCCAGGCCAATAAATTCGAAAAGCTCTTTCACCCTTACTGTCTTTCTGATATCATTTATCTTGCACAGCTTATAATCCTTTTCTTCTTCAATATCTCCCCTGAAGACCCTTCCAATGGCAATCCGGCCCACATAACTTGAATAATCAAGTGAAGCTATCTGCATCTGTAAAGTTCCTTCCTTATATGGTGCTTCAGGTATTTCCTTTATGATCAGGTCAAGTAAAACCCTTATATTATCAGTCCTGTCTTTCCAGTCAGTGCTCATCCATCCTTCTTTGGACGAACCAAAAACTGTCTCAAAATCAAGTTGTTCCTCAGATGCATCAAGGTTGAACATAAGGTCAAAAATATCCTGTTGTACATTGTCGGGCCGGCAATTTGGTTTATCAACCTTGTTAATGACCACTATGGGTTTCAGTCCCAGCTGAATAGCCTTGCTCAGGACAAAACGTGTCTGGGGCATTGTACCTTCAAAAGCATCAACAAGAAGAAGTACACCATCGGCCATCTTCAATACCCTTTCCACCTCACCACCGAAATCGGCATGACCGGGAGTATCAATAATATTGATCTTAACATCCCTGTAAGTTACCGAAACGTTTTTTGAAAGTATTGTTATTCCCCTTTCTCTTTCCAGATCGTTACTATCAAGAATCAGCTCCTTTGACTCATTTCTTATATCTAAAATCTTACATTCCTGTATTATCCTGTCTACCAGTGTTGTTTTACCATGATCGACATGTGCTATTATGGCTACATTACGTATTGATTTCATTGTTTTTTGAATTAAGCCGCAAAGGTAGTGTTTAGATTTGAATAATGAATTATCGGAGTAACGTAATAATGGAATGATTTGTTGATTTGCTATATTCGCTTTTCGCTTTTCGATATTCGCCATTCGATATTTTCCCTGCATTCAATTCTTTCAGCCTCTACATGCGCCATGTCTGGTACATCTACATTAGTTTTTAACCTTTTGTCTTTTGTCTTCTTGGTTTTGTCTTCTTAGTTTTGTCCTGGATATAACTATAGCAACTTGACCACTCAGCATCATCATAACCTCCTCATTATTGCCGGTACCGGCCGTAACAGTGGTAAAACGGCACTGGCATGCAGAATAATTGAAAGATTCACTCATCTTAAACCTGTAGCAGTTAAGATCAGTCCCCATTTTCATAAACCGGGTCCGGGTCTACTGGAATATTATATTGGAAAAGATTACGGGATATACAGTGAGACAGAAATAATGGGAAATAAGGACTCCTCACGCATGCTTTGCTCAGGTGCATCAGCTGTTTATTACATTCAGGCAACTGATTCTTCAGTAATACAGGCATTCAATACCATTCTGCCTGAAATAAGCGATAAATTACCTGTTATTTGTGAATCGTCATCACTTGGAAAATATATTATTCCCGGGGTATTATTCATTGCCGACAATGACAATATCAGGAATAAAAAGGATATCTCCGGCTTACTCTCAGATAACCGGCATGTTTTTTATCCCTGTGCAGATGATCATGACATAAGCTTACTCAGTTTCTCGGGAAGCCGCTGGTTCTTCGGGTAATTCAGTGTTTTTCTTTTTAAGTATATCCAGATCATGTTTCATCCTGGCAACCGTATTTATCAGTTCTTTTTCCGGTAATACCGGTTCAGGTAACTCATCACTGATATAATGAATAAACCTCCATACTTCCCTTACTTCACTGATCCTCACACTAAAAGGATCATAGATAGGGTTAAGGGAATAAAGAAAGAGTTTGCCTTCATTCTTTATCCTGTTCTCAACTATCTTAAACATTATACCGTCGTCCATTGTAAAGATGATATATGCTTTCCCGTCGATGATATCGAACCAGTCCTGCACATATTCGCCCGTGACCCACGAGCCATCAGGAATAGGCAGCATTGAATCACCTTTAAGCTGAAAAGTGCGGTATTTCCTGTTTGACGAAAGGAAAGGCAGCTTAAACACCGGAAGTTCACTAATAAAATCAGGATCGGCATAACCGGTCATATAACCGGCCTTTGCTTTTTCAGGCACAAGCTCAATATTTTCGATATTCTCATTATCAACAGTGGTGGCCAGCACCCTCATGTTACTACCGCTGAGGTAGGCATCAAAGCCCCTTTCCAGTTCTCCCAGCTGACTTTCAGTAAGTTTGCTGAGATCCATTTTCAGCAAGGTGTCAACAGCTATCTCATAATATTTTGAAAAAGCAATAAGCACTTCAATACCCGGCTCAGCCACGTTATTCTCATAGCCGCTGAGGGTAGATCTCTTTAATCCCAGTACCGATGCAACATCATCCTGGGTTCTGCCCTTTCTTTTGCGAAGAAACTTAATATTTTTTGCAAAATTCATATTGAATGATTATATTATAGTCATAAAATTGATTAATTTTTAATCAAAGGTAGAATATAGTTTTAATATATGCAAGAAAAACAGTCAGAGAAGTTGAGAGTGGGTTGAGAATGAGTTGAGAAATAAAATGGAACGCACAATACTACATATGGATCTCGACACATTTTTCGTATCGGTAGAACGGCTGAAGAACAGTAAGCTGGAAGGGCTGCCTGTTATTATAGGCGGCATGTCTGACCGTGGTGTGGTAGCAGGATGCAGTTACGAAGCACGCAGCTATGGTGTCAGTTCCGCCATGCCAATGAAGATGGCACGGCAACTGTGCCCCGACGCGGTTTTTATAAGAGGCGACATGGAAGCATATTCAAATTTCTCAAAGATAGTAACAGATATAATCGCAGACCGAGCCCCTGCATATGAAAAATCATCGGTGGATGAGCATTATATAGATATGACGGGGATGGACAGGTTTTATAGTACCGGCAAATGGGCCGGGGAGCTAAGGCAAAGAATAACAGGGGAAACGGGTTTGCCCATTTCAATGGGGCTGTCTGTAAATAAAACAGTATCCAAAATAGCCACGGGAGAAGCAAAGCCAAATGGGGAGAAACAGGTAGAGGCATCGCTGGTAAATCTTTTCCTGGACCCATTGTCCATTCGTAAGATACCCATGGTGGGAAAGAAAAGCTACCATCTGCTGCGTTCAATGGGTATATCCAGAATATACACACTCAGGCAAATACCTGCTGATATGATGATGAGCCTTATGGGTAAGAACGGTATGGATATCTGGAAAAAAGCAAACGGTATCGATCATAGTCCTGTCGTAAACTATTCTGAACAGAAATCAATAAGCACCGAGAGCACTTTTGACAGGGATACCACCGACCTGGTACGGCTGAACCAGATACTATCATCAATGGTTGAAAAGATTGCATGGCAGATGCGTAAACAGGAAAAACTGACATCATGCATAACGGTTAAAATAAGATATTCAAATTTCGATACCCACAGCCTGCAAAAAAGGATACCCTATACCTCATTCGACCATGTGCTTATAGATGCTGCAAAAGAACTATTTGCAAAACTATATAAGAGAAGAATGCTGATACGGCTGATAGGTGTGCGTTTCAGTCACATGGTAAGAGGCGTACAGCAACTTAATATGTTCGAGGATACACCCGAGATGGTTAGCCTGTACCTCACAATGGACAGCCTCAGGAAGCGTTTCGGGCAAAATGCGGTAAAAAGAGCCTGCGGTGTGTGGACTTTAAGCGAAAAAGAAGAAAAAGCGCTTAAAAGGCTCCGGAATGAGCTCAAAGAGCAAAAAGCAATGGAGGAAAGACTGAAAAGCAGATGGCAGCATTGAGGGTTCCGGGTTCTGCCCCGTGCCCTGTGCCCTGATTAAACCCCGATTAAACAGTTAAACAATTCAACAAAAAAATGTACCTCTCCCACTCATATTACAGCCTCAGATACGGGGTTCTATCCATAGAGGAGCTGGTTACCACAGCAAAGAATATGGGAATAAGTACCCTTGCACTGGCTGATATAAACAACAGCACAGGTATACCTTATTTTGTGAACGACTGTGAAAAGGCCGGGATAAAACCCGTAGCAGGGATAGAATTCAGGCAGGGTGGAGAATACCTTTATACGGGAATTGCCAGGAATAATGAAGGTATGATGGAACTCAACGAGTTCCTTTCGGACCATAATATTTCAAAATCACCCCTGCCCTTTCCGGCACCGGATCTAAATAATGTATATATAATCTATTCATCAGGTAATTATCCCGAACGCACTCTTAGAGAGAATGAAAGAATAAATATAAGACCGGAAGAAGTAAACAGCCTGCTTAGCCGGATACGACAGTTCGATGAAAATAAACTGACCGGATTTCATAATATCAGCTTCAATGATAAGGAAGGATGGGAGATACATAAGAACCTGAGAGCTATTGATAATAATACACTTATAGATCACCTCAGACCGGAACAGGTAGCTACTGACAACGAATACTTTACCGGCAATGAAAAACTGAAAGAAATATATTCCGACTATCCCTTTATTATCGAAAACAGTAATAAGTTACTGAAAGACTGCAATATAAGCTTTAACAATAATATTCCCAGGAATAAACAGGTTTTCTCAGCCAGCAGGTACGACGACAAGCTCCTTCTCGAAAAACTGGCATGGGATGGCATGAAGTACAGGTACGGAAATAATAATAACACTGCCAGGGAAAGAATTAAACACGAACTGGAAATAATCGATAAATTGGGCTTTTCGGCATATTTTCTCATCACCTGGGATATTGTCAGATATTCAATGGCAAGAGGTTTTTATCATGTCGGACGAGGTAGTGGTGCAAATTCTATTATTGCTTACTGCCTGAAGATCACCAATGTTGACCCAATAGACTTAAATCTTTACTTTGAAAGGTTTATAAACCCTAAACGAAGCACTCCTCCTGATTTCGATATTGACTATTCGTGGAAAGAGCGGGATGAAGTAATTGATTACATTTTCAAGCGTTATGGCTATAATCGCACTGCACTGCTGGGCACAATGAGTACCTTCAGGGGGAAATCGATCATACGTGAACTGGGCAAGGTCTATGGTCTGCCCAAAGAGGAAATCGACAGTCTGATCGATAACCCGGGTGATAAGACAATGCATAACAGTCTGACTAACAAGATATTCTATCTTGGAAGCAAGATAGCTGACTTTCCCAATATGCGAAGCATACATGCCGGTGGTGTACTTATTTCAGAAAGACCTGTTACCTGTTATACAGCCCTAGACATGCCACCCAAGGGCTTTCCGACCACACAATGGGATATGTATGTAGCCGAAGAGCTGGGATTTGAAAAAATAGACATCCTGAGTCAGAGAGGTATAGGACATATTAAGGAAAGTGCTGATATAATAAGGGAGAACAGGGATATTGATGTTGATGTACATGCGATACAAAAATTTAAGAATGACAGCAAGGTAAAGGAATACCTGGCAAAAGGTGAAACAAAGGGATGTTTTTATATCGAAAGCCCTGCCATGAGGGGGTTGCTGCAGAAGCTCAAATGTAGCGACTACCCCACCCTTGTGGCTGCCAGCTCGGTAATACGGCCGGGTGTGGCACGCTCAGGTATGATGAAACAATATATACAAAGGTTTCATAAGCCGGAGGGTTTCAAATACCTGCACCCAGTGATGAAAGAGCAATTGAGCGAAACCTATGGTGTAATGGTCTACCAGGAGGATGTACTTAAGATATGCCATCATTTCGCAGGCCTTGACCTGTCGGATGCCGATACCCTAAGGCGGGCAATGAGTGGTAAATACCGCTCGAAAGAGGAAATAAAAAAAATAACCGCCAGGTTTTTCAATAACTGCCGGGGAAAGGGCTATCCTGAGAATATTACCAAAGAAGTATGGAGGCAGATAGAATCATTTGCAGGTTATTCCTTCTCCAAAGCCCATTCAGCATCATACGCAGTTGAAAGCATGCAGAGTCTTTATCTCAAAGCTCATTTCCCCCTGGAGTTTATTGTGGCTGTCATTAATAATTTTGGCGGATTCTACCGTACATGGGTATATGCACATGAGGCACTGAGGTACAAGGCAACTTTACACCCCCCATGTATAAATAACAGCAGGTATAAGACAAGCATTAAAGGAAATAATATCTACCTGGGATTCATTCATATACAAAATCTCGACAGTTCTGTTGCCACTCTTATCGAAAAGATCAGGAACAAGGAAGGTCCTTTCAGCGATTTAAATGATTTTGCGGGCAGGGTAAGGCCCGGGCTGGAGCAGATAATATTACTGATACGAGTCGGAGCCCTGCGATTCACAGGTAAGAGCAAGGCTGAACTGCTGTGGATGGCTCACCTCATCCTAAATAAAAAGAAAACAGAAAAATCACATACCCTGTTTGAAAGCCCTGCCAAGGAATACAGACTCCCAAAGCTTGAAAACCATGAGATAGAAGATGCTTATGATGAGATTGAGCTGCTGGGCTTCCCCGTAAGCCTGAGCTGGTTCGACCTGCTGAAGACATCATTCCGGGGTGATATCACAGCTTCAGACATGGGAAGGATGAACGGCTGCAAAGTGCGAATGGTCGGTCACATGGTAACGGTTAATTATATAAAGACAGTCAACAGGCAATGGATGAACTTCGGCTGTTTCATCGATCACAGGGGACAGTTCTTCGACACCGTGCATTTTTCAAATTCACTGGAGAAGTATCCTTTCAGTGGCAGCGGAACATACCTTATGCTGGGTAAGGTTACCGAGGATTTCGGTTTCCACCAGTTGGAAGTGGAGAAAATGATGAAACTTGAAGTCAAGACCGATCCGAGATATTAGGACAATTTAGTAATAAGGCCAGTAGCGGTAAGGCATATACCCTGAGTTCATATAGTATGGATTAAGTCCGTTGGTAGTAGTGACACTTGCACCTATACGAACGTGCGGAAGCGGCCTGAATTCCATACCCAGGGTCATTGACTGATACCCTTTCTCCCCAAAAATACCCTGATCCATCAACGATTTTGAATAATTACCAAAAACCGTCATCTTTTCATTTACCGAGTAAATGCCACTTACATTCATTATGAAATCGGATTTTCTGCCTGCCTGTCCATCATCAAAACCAGGGTAATAAGTATTTAAATATGTTGCTTCTATATTTATGGCAAATTTTGAATTTACAGGAAGCAATACTGAAGGTGATATCCACGAACTAAATGTATTATAGCCATTTAATGAATTAAACATTATCCCGGTATTGATTTGATATTTTGCCCAGGAATGGTCATCTGATCCACCATTATCATTCTTATCATCATAGTATTTTTCAGGGCCTGGAGCAGGCATATAGAAGATTCCCGGATTAATAAACGGGTTCTGCGCGTTTATATTTAATCCAAGTAAAAGAGCAAATGATATAAACAACATTTTCCTCATGATGTAAATCTAATGTATTTTAAGAATATTTCAAAATAACATTAATCATATCTGTTGGCTTTCAGCACTCCGTCTATAGATGCTATCTTATTTATTAAACCATTAAGAATGTTTGTATTAGGCACAAATAAATAAACTATACCTTCAAACATTCCGTCATTATTTTCATATTTAAAATTTCTGAGGCTGACCTTATAAGAAGTAAGCACCTCATATATTTTAGTTATCATGGCATGATCATCAATACCTACGATTTTAATGACAGTTTGAAAGGCAGGGCTATCCACAACATTGGTCCACCTTGCCATAAGTACACGGTAAGGGTAGTTTGCCAGGAGGTTAGGTGCATTGGGGCAATTTACGCGATGTATTTTTATCCCCTCTGTTATTGGTACAAAGCCGAATATTTTATCTCCCGGTACCGGATTACAGCATCTGGCAAGCTTATAATCAAGGCCTTCC
>DOZA01000372.1 GCA_003518245.1 Bacteroidales bacterium
GATGAGATGGCAGTACAGATGTCAGATGAATTTAATACTGAACATGAAGATCAAGATGAATTTGCACCTGTAATGATGGCTTTACGTGACTCAAGTAGTATGAGTATGTATCTCGACCTGGTAAACGGAGCAATTGGACTGATAAGTATTATATTCATTTTTGCCCTGTCTGTTATCCTCTGGAACACAGGTCTTATTGGAGGTATACGAAGGTATGGTGAAGTTGGCCTGAGACTGGCAGTTGGTGAGTCAAAAGGACATATTTACAGATCGATGATCCTTGAATCACTGTCTATTGGTTTTGTAGGCTCTGTTGTAGGTACTGTTATAGGACTGGCTTTTGCTTACTGGGTACAGGTAAAAGGAATAGATATAAGCCATATGCTTAAGGACTCAACAATGATAATGCCAGGTGTATTCAGAACAAGGATAACCTCCGTATCCTATTATATTGGTTTTATACCGGGCCTGCTATCTACTGCATTCGGGATGATGCTGGCAGGTATAGGAATATATAAAAGACAGACAGCGAACTTATTTAAAGAATTA
This sequence comes from Bacteroidales bacterium, assembly GCA_003518245.1. Lineage (GTDB taxonomy): Bacteria > Bacteroidota > Bacteroidia > Bacteroidales > VadinHA17 > UBA9300. The sequence continues at coordinate 550 of DOZA01000372.1, forward strand.
CAGGCCTGATGCAGGTATGAGTTACGAGATATGAGTTATTAGTTATGAGATATGAGATATGAAAACAATTAAATTTACAGTTATTTCAGGATTATTAATCTTATTGAGTTTTTCTGCAAAAACTCAACCTTCGGGTAAAGAAATACTGGATCGTATTGACAGAAATATGTCTTCAGAGACAAGGTATTATGAAGCCAGGATGATAATCCATGGCAGCAGGGGAAACAGAACAATAGAATTCAATTCCTGGTCTGAGGGTGACACAAAAGCTTTTACAGAGTATACAAACCCGGTCAGGGAACGGGGAACAAAAATGCTCAAGCTTGAAGATAAGCTCTGGATATACTCCCCGGGAACAGACCGTACTATCCAAATCATCGGACATATGCTTAAACAATCGGTAATGGGATCAGACCTTTCATATGAAGATGTGATGGAAGATACCAAGTTAACCGATATATATGACTCAGAGATTACAGGCACAGAATATTTTAATGACACCGAGTGTTATATTGTTGACCTTGTTGCCAATAACCCTGATATTGCATACCAGATGAGGAAAATATGGGTCGACAAGAACAGATACGTCCCATTAAAAGAAGAGCTTTATGCAAAAAGCGGTAAATTATTAAAAAGAACCGAGTTATCAATGATTGAACAAATTGAGGAACGCTGGTATCCACGCAATATTGTTTTTAAAGATATGCTGAAAAGAGGTGGTGGAACAGAATTTATTGTAGATAAGATAGATTTTAATATTGAAATTCCCGAACACCTTCTAAGTAAAGCTGCCCTTAGATAATTAAAAAACGATAAATTTGTTTATATTTCCGTAATATTTGAACTTATATTATGGATAAAATAAACCTTTGAACATGAAAAAATTTTACACCTTAACTCCTGTCAGCCTTGCTCTTATTTTAATAATGATCATGGCAGGCTGTGGAAAAAAAATGACATCTGCTACTTCAAATGCAGTTAATCTTAAATATGGTTTTTCAGGAGATGAATCATATTCATACCTGCAGGAATCACAAATTATACAGACTATTGTATTTGGAGGACAGGAGGTCAGCACAACCATAAAGACAGATATGGGCTTTACAGCAAGTAGCAAAGGCGTTACAGATGGCTCCCTGGGCCTCGATATTACTATTGACACACTGGGATTAACTGTTAACTCAATGGCTGGAAATATAACAGAGGATATCGACGATCTAAAGGGTAAAAGCTTTTATATGACGATGAATACCAAAGGTGAAGACCAAAACCTGGATGAAGCAGAAAAGCTTACTTATACCATTGCCGGTATGTCAACATCAAATTTGAAAGCTGGCTTCATAATGATATTCCCTGAACTACCTGGAGAGAATATACAGCCGGGATTTACCTGGGAAGACACTGATACTATAAATATTGATACTGACACTGAAACACTTGAGATGATTACTTTATCTAAAAACACAGTTGAATCAATAGAGGAAGTATCGGGATATGAATGTTATAAAATAAGTTACCAGGTAAGTGGCACACGTGACGGTAGCAGCCAGAATCCTCAGGGGATGATAATTACAAATTCCGATATTAGTGGGACAGGATATTACTATTTTGCATTTAAGGAAGGTATACTTGTTTCAGATCATTCTGATATAAAATCAGATGGAACGGTTGTAATTCCAACGGGTGAATCAATACCAATGTATATGACTATGGCTGTTGACATGAAAGTATTTTAGTGAAAAGGAACCCATGCCCATAAACCTAAAACCTTTTTTATGACTGCCCGGCATGGGTTTCTTTTTTTATAACCTATATAAGGTCATAATACTTCTCTGACATTCTTTGGTGTAAGGAATCTATTCTTTTTTCCATTTTTTCCAGTTTCTCTTGCATTCTTTTTTCCATTATCTCAAATTTCTTCTCCATATCTTCAAAAAACTCTTCATTGATATCGAACTCAGGAGAATCCCAGTCGAAATAAAAATCAAAGTCGAACTCGGAAATATCGAAAAGGTTAAAAGAAAACCCATATTCCCTCTCCCTCCAGTAAGGCATTGAATTATACTCACGGCCTTCTTCAAGCGCTTGAAGAACACTCTTCATTGTCTCCTTTTTATTAGAGAAAAGGTTCTGGTATTTCTGTGATTGAGCCCCGTAAGAATTATTAAGGCTAAATGCAGTTAATATTACCAGGAATGCAGTTCTTAAGATTAGTTTATTCATGGCTGCTATATTTTGATTAATTCCATTCACAATGTAAAGTAAAGAATTAAATCAATCGTCTTAGCTTAATAAAGTGTTAAATTATGCAGCTTCCTGATACAATTTGGTTAAGAAATATTTACACTGGAATAAGTAAAGGCCATCCCTTTCTTATTTTCTCAACCCTCAGGATCAATTTCTTTCCGGTATTAAAATCCTCAGGTACGGAAACCTTATGTTTGAGTCCGTATTTATCACCTACTAGCAGTAGCTTGCCAGGGCCATCCGGCTTATCACTCACAGATATAAGATCAAATTCATATTCCTGCCCATCCTTGTAATACGGATTTTCAGGTTCAAGAAAAACTTCTCCCCTGCAGTTAATCTTATCAACACGGCAATTTATAATATCACCTGTATTAATATTATAGTTTTCATAAAGATCTTTTTTCAACAGGTATTTAACTCCCTCAGTCCCTTTAAGAAGATAGTAGCTATTATCTCCCATGTTTACTATCCTCTCAACGAAAAAATCATGTTTTTCTCCTTCTGCAAGCTTCATAAGAAATCTTTTCAGTATAATGGCCCGAATATCCTGGCAAGGCTCTCTTTGTATTTCTCTTTTTTTGACCGGCCTTCCCAGAGATCAAACAACAGTTCCTTACTGTTACGCAGGTCATTCATAAATATATTTTCCAGCTTGTTCGCAAATTCTTCATCATAGATAAGTGCAGTAACCTCAAAATCAAGGTCGAAGCTACGCATATCCACATTTACCGATCCTACTGATGAAAACACACCATCAACTACTATATACTTTGAATGATTGAAACCAGAAACATACATGTATACCCTCACACCTGCATGTAGTAATTCGGATACATAAGAACGTGAGTTCCAGTTAGCTATTATTGAATCTGACTTCTCGGGTATAATCAAACGCACATCCTTACCACTCAAGGCTGCAGTTTTCAATGCATTCAAAATACTTTCATTTGGTGAGAAATAAGGGGTACACAGGTAAACCCTTTCATTTGCAGTAGCTATTGCTGCCAGGTAAGCCTGCATTATTGTTGCCCAGTCACTGTCTGGTCCGCTACTAGCCAGTTGAATCCAGCTTTCTCCCTTAATCCTTTGTTTTGGGAAGTATTCTTTATTCCCTGTTAGTATTTCGCCACTAAGAAAATACCAGTCTGTTAGAAACACCTTGTTCATTCCTGCCACAGCATCACCTCTTATCTTCAGATGAGTATCTCTCCATTTACCTATACCGGGTAGACCATGAATATATTTATCAGCTATATTCATTCCACCGATAAAACCTGTCTTTCCATCGATAACCAGTATTTTTCTATGATTACGGTAATTAATTTTGCTGGCCAGCCAGGGGAAACGCACTGGAAAAAAGGGAAAGATCTGCACACCTGCTCTGCGCATCCCGTTAATATATCTATTCTTAAAAGACCAGCTGCCAACATCATCAATTATCATTCGTACTTCGACTCCTTCGGCAGCTTTTCTTATTAGGATATCCCTGAATTTATTACCCGTCTCATCTATATTAAAGCGATATATTTCGAAATGAATATGATGCTTTGCCGATTCTATTTCCTTTATCATAGCAGGGTATGTCTCTTCAGCATCATTCAGTATAAGGATCTTATTATTATCTGTCAGCACTGATCGTTCATTATTCAGCATTAATGTCATCAGGTGCTGTTTAGATTTTATCCCGGGGGATCTTATTATCAGTTTGTCATTAAGTGATTCTATTTGCTGTATCGCTGTATTTAGAAAGTGTTCACTGTCAGTGATTCCTTTTCTTGAAAAAATTTTTCTTTTGCGGTAATTCTGACCGAAGAAGAAATATAATATTATGCCAACAAACGGGATAAGTGTTATTACCAACACCCATGAGAGTGTTTTCACCGGGTCACGGTTTTCGAATATGATCACCATACATACAAATATTATAGTAATGATATACAGTAATGATAATATTACCTGCAACGAAAAGATACTACTTGCCGTATCAGCGTCCATATTTTAAATATTATATACATCAAAATAAAAAAAAACTCCCTTGCAATACAAGAGAGTTTTTATAGATATTAAAGATTATTTTCAGAACATTATCCCGGCACTCAGTATTATAGCACTTGATCTGCCATCCAGTTCAAAGGTATCTTGACCAATCGTAACTGAATCCCCGAATTTATTGAGGCCTCCCTCATATCTTACATCAAGTGTAATCTTTTTAAGAATATCTACTCCTAAACCAGCCTGGTATCCAATTGTTGCAGTCTTATAAAGTTCATCGGCATCATCAATAAGATCACTGTCGGAGCTAATTTTAATTGATGCTGCCGGTCCTCCCATCACCCTGACCGGACCCAGTTTTACACCCAGCATTACAGGTATATCCAGCTTATTGAATTTCTGGCTTTTTATTACATCACCGTTAATATCGGAAACAAGCATTTTGTTTTCTGCCATAGAAAACAACATTTCAGGCTGGATCATTATTCCAAGCATTGAAAGTCTTACAAAAACTCCTCCATGGAAGCCCCATGCTGCTTCTTCAGCAGCCTGAATGGTATAATTTGTTCCATTCTGAACACTTTTCAGATCAAAGTTATTTGAAGCGGCACCCACTTTCAACCCCCAGCTTAACTGGGCAAAAGCACCTGAAGATATTATTATTGCAAAAAGGATTAAAATAATTTTTTTCATTTTCTTAAATTTTTATTGTACATGTTTATTGACAGTATTTACACATAAAAGGTTGCATGAACATTCAACTATTCTATTAACTTATATCCTACCCCTTTTATTGTCTTTATGATTTTATTTCCAACCTTTTCCCTTAATTTCCTTATATGAACATCTATTGTTCTATCCCCAACAATTATATCCTCACCCCAGACTTTCTTTAGTATTTCACTTCTTGTAAAAACTTTTCCGGGTTTTGTCATAAACAGTGATAATAATTCAAATTCCTTACGCGGGAGAAAGATTTCCTTGTCATTAAAACGTAATATAAAACGTTCCCTGTCAAGGCTGAGATTGTAAGAACCAAGAACCTGCACTGAGCCTTTATCACCCTCAGCATCCAACCTGTATCGCCTGAGGAGGGCTTTCACCCTGCTAACGAGCACTTTGGGCCTGACAGGTTTAATGATATAATCATCTCCTCCCGCTTCAAATCCTGCTATCTGTGCATTATCCTCACTTCTTGCAGTGAGAAAACAGATTATTATATCTGTCATACCTGGAACAGACCTTATCTTCTCACAGGCCTCTATACCGTCAATGCCTGGCATCATCACATCAAGAAGAATAAGGTGTGGCTTTATTTCTCTGGCTTTATCTATACCTGACTTTCCATCATATGCAGTATGAACAATAAAACCTTCTTTTCGTAAAATATAAGATAGAAATTCTCTTATATCATCTTCATCATCAACCAGTAATATTTTATACTTCATGTTCATATTGAAAATACTACCTCTTTTCAAGTTCACTGAAAATCACCTGCTTCATCTTATTAAACTCGTCCATTTTAAATAATCTGGTCAGGAATATTATTTTTCCATCCCTGTCAATTATAACATTTCTTGTTACACCTGCATCCTTTTGAGCGTATAAGCTAAAAATCCCTGCTCCCGGATCAAGAGCCAGTGGATAGCTGATATTCATATCATTGATGAATCTTTTTACAGTTTCAGGCGGCTCATCCTTGTCAATCCCTATAACTTTCAGTCCCTCATCTCTTTTTAACTGCCATATTTCCTTCTCTATATAGGGCATCTCTTCCCTGCACACACTGCACCAGCTTGCCGTAAACTGCATCATTACAACCTGGCCACGAAGATCTGACAACATATACTCTTTACCGTTAACTTCTTCAATAAGAAAATCAGGAGCATGGTCACCCACTTTAACCAGATATCCATGTTCATAAACCTGTCCTAATATAATTGATGCCAGCAGGCAAAAGACTGTGATTGCCATTAAAGCAATAATCATTATTCTTTTCATATATTCTTCTTTAATAAAACAGCCAAATATATAGTATTTAGTTCAATACATCCAGTATTGCTGATAATAAATAAGCAAATCACCTGATAAAATACAGGGATTCCTAAAAGTGCTCATTTGAATTCGTTACCTGCATATTCACATGGCATAAATTTTGCTCTTTTTTAAAAAATAGGAAAAAGCAATGAAAAAAACAGGTTATATATTAATTACTTTAATAATTGTTGCTGTCAGCTGTACAACAACAAAGTATAAGGGTATTTCAAAAGAAGAACGTTCAGTAATAAAGTATGAGGCTGTAAAAAAGGCTGTTGAACAACAACAGATGATGGTAAAAGTGAACAGGCTTCATACGAAACGGGGAAGAGTGTTGGATATGAACCCGGATATGAATTTCTTAATAATAAACAAAGACAGGGTACGCATAAGCCTTGGTTACTCAGGGCGTTCATACAGTGTCAGAACCATAGCCGCTATTAATATGGAGGGAGAAATATTATCCAGGGAAATTAGCAAAAGGGATAAAGGTGGATATGATATCAAGCTTGATGCCAGCCAGGGAAGTGAGAAGTTTACAATCAATATGACAGTCAACAGCAATGGATATGTCAGCTTCAACATAATAAACTCCAGGATTGATCTAACAAGGTATTCGGGTAATCTGAGAGGTCTTCAGAATTAAAAGGAATAGAAAAATCCAAGCGTTAGGCTCAGAGCATCTATATCGATATTCCCCGGCCTTGTAAGGTTATAATCAACATTATTATTAACCACATCCATATCTAAGTCATATGAAACCTTTGTGCTGAGATAATCAGCACTTATTTTAACACCTGTACCTGAGCGTGATTTGTATAACAGGCTACCTCCATACGAATAGGCAAAGGAAGCTGAAGAGCCTTTTGCAAGAATATCAAGTGTATTTGAGCCTTCAGAATAATAAAACTCTCGTGTAGGATAAAAAGCAAAGGTAAAACCGGCCTGTCCGCGTATACCTGCCTGAAAGCGTCCAAAGGGAATAGATAGCTCAGGACCAACAAGCAGATTAACATAGTTCCAGAAACCCGATTCAAGACCGAAATCATCCTGAGTGGGTGGAGAACCAAACATGGGGATCTCTGACTGGGAATAGGCAAAATCTATTAAGTCTTCCTGGTAAACATCACTATTAGCATATAGTGAACCGAATCCCAGCACACCACCAACGCCAATTACAGGTAAGGGAAAATAGATACCCTCGAAACTGACAGTGAAACCGGGAATAGCATACCCGTTACTGAAAAGATCCTCGCTAGCCGAAAAATCACTCCGGGGAATACTTGTTCCCAAGCTGAAACCAAGGTAACTATCCTGAGATTGTGCCCTGTAGGTAAATATAGTAAGTATTGTAAGAAAAAATATTATATGCCTTTTCATTCTTTATCTTTATATGATAACGTACCAAAAGTAATTCATTTATTCTAAATATCCAGTAAGCCTGTATTCTTAACCAGTATAATATATTCATTATCCACTTCATGATAACCATATTCATAACAATACCTGGTTACTTTTTTATCAGAGTCAGATTCAACAGAATGGGTAAAGAAATTCACATTAAATTCTGAAACAAGAAGTGCATCCTTATGTATTTTTTTCTTTCCGCTCTCGTATAGTTCACATAATATCTTACGGTTCCTCCGCAACACAGTATGTATATTACGCACCAGACTGTTAGCCTTCCTGTTAATGTTATTATTATAATTATTACGACATTGATCAGAACAAAATTTCTTATCTGATCTTCCTTTAAGTATTTGACCACAATCGAGACATCTCCTTACCGGCATTGCAGAAATTTTTATAAAGTTAAAAAATGTAAGCAATGATTACAACCGCTTAAATAGCTTTTTTACATTGTAAATTTAACCTCATTTATGCACATATTAAAGCATTATACTTAGCTTATCCGATTTTAAACGATTAATAAGCAACTATAAATATTTATTTACCGACACAGTCAAACCGTCTCGCCTATGTTTGTATTAACAATTTATGTTTCACTTAAATCTTAATGCTATGGCTTCAATAAACAACAAAGTAAATCTCATTGGTAATCTAGGCAAAGATCCTGAGATAAAGGAATTTGACAGTGGCAAAAAAATGGCTAAATTCCCCCTGGCCACATCTGAAAATTACAAAAACGAAAAGGGTGAAAAGCATACTGAAACGACTTGGCATAATATTGTACTCTGGAATGGCCTTGCCAGTGTTGCGGAAAAGTATCTTACAAAAGGCAGGCAGGTAGCTGTTGAAGGGCGTATTGTTTATCGTGAATATGAAAAGGATGGTGATAAGAAATGGATTACCGAAGTTATCGTAAGTCAGATGCAAATGCTCGGCACGGGTAAGGACAAAGGTGTTTTTGATGAAAAGTAACTATTATGCTGTAACATCAAAGGGCCTGCAATATACAGGCCCTTTGTTGTATCTGCTTAATCGAGACTACCATTTTTCCTGTAAATATTTCTTCACCACCTTATGCAATAAACTAAGATCCTGTAGCTTAACCCCTTCCTCCCAGGGTTCAGAATCAGGTATATCCGGTGACATAAAAGCATATTTCTCAGCCTCATCATAATGTCCTTCACGTAATGATAAAGCCCATTGTTTTACCCTGGCATCCTTAAGACAGTCTATCCATTGATTAAAATAATTCTCCGATTCCCTGTTCTTGTTAATTTCCCTTAATGCAAACACTTTAAGGATATTATATGAATCATAACATTCAAATTCGTATGTGCAATTATTTATTAATTTTTCATATAATGCTTTTGCTTCATCTATCAAGCCTTTTTTTGTTATAACCATTGCTCGCACAAAATCATTTAAACGCTCATCAACATAGTAAGGTTTACCTGCACCCATGTTCTCAGGCCACATATATGAATTTTCAATAAAGGTACTTGCCTCCTCAATCCTCCCATACCAGTAACTATCCAGCGCTGCCAGTATATTTGCATTTCTCCATACTACCCTGCCCTGTCTTGCTCCCTCATAAGGAAGTATTACTGTTTCTTTGAGTACATCAATACACCTGTAAACACTATCTCTTGCCAGCAGGCAGCGGGCATGATCAAAATCAATAATATAATTACCCCTGAACTTCTTATATGCATCTTCTGACATCTCAAGCGCCCTGGAAGTAAATCCACGAGACAGATAAAAAGTGATCAATTTATGATTTGTGCGCCATTCACCGGGAGCAATTCTGAATGCCTCCCGGTAATCACGTTCTGCTGAAATATCATCAGCAGTAAGAATAAAATCACCCCTGGCTATATAAAATTCCCACTCCTCAGGCTCATTACCTATAGTCCTGAATAATTGACCGGCCTTCTCTGTATTACCCGAATTCCAGTATAGCAGAGCCTGGTAATATTTAAGCTTCCAGCTGTCGCCTTTTTTCACCGCCCATTCAAGTATTTTCCCCGTTTCGTACCTGTATGGAAAGACAAATTGGGTTTCAGCCCGGGCAAGCTCTTCAAGCAAACCAGATGACACTTTCTCATTGCCCATTATATCATGTACATACGACAGGTAAAGCAATACTAATGGATTATGAGCTGATAATTCAAGAAGATTCCGGGCTTCCAAAAACATTTCATAGTTGATATACCATGCAGCTATCTCAAGAATCGTCTGGTATTTAAACTCATTATTAATATGATGAATAAATTCATCCTGCAACGAATCAGAAGGATGCATCAGATAATTCTCGAAACGTGCAAAATGATTAAGGGGATCAATACTGATAATATCTGAATAAAACTCATTAAATAGTGAATCACTCACCGTTTTTCTTGCCCATACCAGTTTAGTCCTTTTTATCTGGCTATTGTTTATACCCTTATCCGAAGCGATATCAAGGTATTGCCTGGCAATACAGTAATCATTATCTCTTAGGCTCAGCAATGCCAGTTTATTAAGACAGAAATCATAATATTTATTTGATCTCATAGCAATGCCATATGCATCTTTAGCCTGGTATAATTTACCTTTCCTTTCAGCAATAGTTGCATAGATAATATTGGCTTCAGGATCATATGCATCAAATGCCAGCACTTTTTTTACCAGTCTCCCGGCTTCATTATATTTGAGCTTGCGTATCTCGAGTTCAGCAAGCATGGTATAGGCAGGCATGTAATAAGGATCCTTATCAATACACTTTCGTATATATTCTTCAGCCCTGCTGTAATAGCGCTGTCTTGTATATTCAATTGCCTGGTAATAATAACCATAAGCCGAATTCCAGTTAAAATCACCACTCTCTACAGGCCTGTCAAGCCTGATTTTCCGGTCATTCTTGCTGTAAATAGTCTCAGGTTTATTATGTAGCTTTATTTCTGATATTACCTGATCATCACTAACTGTAATTGAAAGGGTATCAGTCGGGTTAATCATTAACGGGCCGGATATTGTATCTCCTTTCTCAGTAATTATATCAATTATGTCATTTAAAGGATTCAGCGCATAGAAAATAAGCTTGGTACGGTCTTCTTCCTGTATTATATTAAATGCAATATCATGTGTGATGGTTTTTAATCCTGAAATGTTGGAAAGGGGAAACCATCTTTCAGCAAACAGCTGTTCTGAGCCTGGTCCGAATTCAAGATGTTTAAAAGGTGAATAAGTACTGCCTGAGCCTGCCTGGTTGTATAAGAGACCGGTTTGAATCTCAGTATACTGCCCGTTATTTGCAGTATCAGTCAATAGATTCTCCCATATAGCCCCCTGCCGTGATAATGCCCACATCCATATCTTTTTTCCTGGTTTCAGAGGATATAATGACCAGTGTCCGAAACCATAATTACTGTCTTCATAGTATCCGGCAAACCAGTTTGTATATTCACCAATTATATGGTAGCTATGATCAGCACCAAAATCATTATTCCTGTAAAGTGAAATATCCCTGCCCTTTTTGTCAACAGGCCATTCATACAGGTTACCACTATGGTCTATATGCTTGGTGCCGGGGAAGTAATATCTCAAATCATCAGATACCTCAGCCGAAGCATTCATCCAGTGATACAATGATGTATTTGCAGACATTGGATTTAACCACCTGGACCTTGTTTCAAACCATGCTTTATCGGCAGGCAGGTATATTTCAACTCTCCACTCTGTCCTTGAAGGCAGGTCTGTTGCACCAACAAAACATGAAACACTGCTGTCAGCATTAAACCTGGTATAATAATCAATCGCAGATGAAGTGGTTGGAGAATGACCAATAGTCCCGAAATTCATCTCAATGCCCCCGCTGGTCCATGGTCCACGCATTGCTATATCCCTGAATTTCACCACATTATTATTATAAATAAAATATTTCCCGTTTGTTTTATCCATTGCCCCATATACTTTTCCTCCCAAGTCCGGTGCTATCCATACCTTGATCCATTCATTTTCCAGGCATACCATTTTCCATTCCTGCTGAACAGGGTCAACAGTATAACCATCAAAACGGTGATAGGGATAAATCCTGCCAGTGTGAGGAACAGGATCAGGATCTCCATAGGGATAAGTGACCATTCCCTTGTACTCCTCGTATATTGATGCTTTCTGAGATACCAGTTGAATGGAAAAAACAATAAACCATGCAATCAGGAATGACTTTTTCATAGGTGAAGTACTGGGTTTTAACAATAAATCGTAATCCTAGTAATCCTTTAGTTCCACATTGGTACGGTAATCATCAAGCAGGTGTTCAGCAAAATAATACCACATTATTGTTTCAAAGTATTGTGAATAATTACCGAACCCATGCCTTTGTCCTGGCATAATCATAAAATCGAACCTTTTATTTGCCTTAATCAGGGCATCCACAACCCTTATACTGTTTCCGGGATGGACATTATTATCTATATCACCATGAACAAGAAGAAGGTGACCTTTCAGGTTTTTTGCCAGATCCTGGTTAACAGGCACATCCGACTTAAAGGAAATTTCAGTCCTTACACTATCCTGTTTTTCAGAAGGATATCCTTCATTCTTCTTATCTTCTTCTTTCCCGATTTTTACCTTCTTCTCTATTTCCTTTACTCCATGATGAGTTTCTCCCCACCACTGGTTGTAAATATTATTATCGTGGTTCCCTGATGATGATACGGCTACATCATAAAAATCAGGATAAGAGAGCAATGCGGCTGTACTCATAAATCCACCACCTGAATGTCCATAAATCCCAACTCTTTCAATATCTATGAAATCATACATATCAGCCAGTTGTTCAATGCCATACTTATCATCAGCAAGAGCATAATCCCTTAAATTATTATAACCGTATGTATGATAGTAGTTATTTCTTTGCGGGCTTCCTCCCCTGTGTCCAAAATTAACAACTATAAATCCAAGTTGTGCCAGCGCTGTATTATATCTTGAAATAACAGAGAATGAATAGGGTACAGATTCAGTCTGTGGACCCGGGTATACATACGAAATAACAGGGTATTTACGTTCAGGGTCAAAATTAAAAGGTTTGAACATTACCCCGTAAAGATCTGTTACACCATCCTTTGACTTAACCACAAATCTTTCAGGCATTTTCCATCCTGTAGCATAAACCTGTGAAAGATCCGGTTCTTCAAGCTTAAGCAATATTGTACCGTTTTTATCCCTGAGCACTGATTCGGGTACCATATCAACTCTTGAATAGGTATCTACCCAGTAATCATTTGTTTTGGACATACTGAATGAATGGTTAGCATCCCCAGGGCTTATAAGTTTCATTCCACCCCTATCAAGAGATACCCTGTATATCATTGAATAATAGGGATGTATACCTTTTTCTTTATCAAATGCTTCAACAAATAATTCTCTTCCGAGCGTATCTATACGTTGAATCCTTCCTGTTACGAAAAAACCATCTGTTAGTTGACGTTTAAGGTTGCCGTTTTTGTCATATAAATATAGTTGCCCCCATCCGGTCATTTCAGACCACCAAATCAAATCTTCACCTTCATTAAGAACTGAAAGATTTCCGTATCCGTATCCATCATATATATATGGATACTGTTTTTCATTAAACAGTACATTAAGATTGCCTGTATTTACATCCACCATGCATATTTCCAGTTCTGTCAGATCTCTTTTCTTACGTTCAATAATCATTTTATCGGCTGATTCCTGTGAGGTCCATCTTACTCTCAGCTTCTGGTCCTTCCATCTTGCTACATCCACATCATTTCTCTCCTTTGTATTGACATCAAATATTATCAGCTCCAGTTGGGGAACATTTTCTTCACCCGGCATGGAATATTTATATGTCTCTAGCTCAGGCCTGGGGTCAGCAAGTGAATTTATTACGAAAAGATCACCCACCTTTCTCCTGTCAGACTTTATCACATACAATTTTTCTTCATTCTTGAACCAAGTGGCTATACTCCTGACTTTTTTATCCCTGGTGGTATCAGCCCGGCTGCTTGCATAACCATAATGACGTTCACCGTCGGTGGTAAGCTGAATCTCAACACTGTCAGGATCATTTGATTTCATTATGTACAGGTTGTAGTTTTTGGCATATGCGATATAAGTACTGTCAGGACTGTATGTAGCCCATCTGTCTTTTTTATCCTCCTTCGGTACAGTATCTTTAATAACCAGTTTCTTATTACTCATATCAAACAGGAAGCGTATTGAATCAATTTTAAAAGTAAATCTTGTTGTGCTTTTTTCTTCGAATTCGATATCTTTTAAAGGAAGATCAAGCTGGTTATAAGGACGATGAATTAGTTTGTGTATTTCAGCGGCCATATATCGGCTATCAAACATCACCTTCTTTGTTTTTGCATCAGCATCTATATAATAATAGTTTTTGCCATCAGATTTTTTATATGAATACCAGAACTTATTTGTTTCATGTATCCAGTTAGGACGTACTCTTGTATCTCCAACCTTACTTTTAAGGTTAGAAGACCTGAACTTCTCGGCTGACTTGAAATCAGCTTTCTGTGAATAAGCTGCTGAGCTTATTAATACAGCAGTAATTATAATTAAGGTATTTTTCATATTGGGTTTAATTATGTAATGTAACAAATGTAATAATCCTACTCTTAAGGGCGATAGAAGGTGTTAAAGAACAGCATAATAATCTCAAAATATGCTATTTTATTTATTGTATTGTTCCCTTCCCGCCGTCAGTGCTTTCAGGTTCAGATCAATTATTTCATCTCCTTTACGGGCGAATAATTTACGAATTGCATTCTGCAGGCTCTGGAAGGGCAGTTCAATAAAATGTGAAGCAGCGCCCAGCATTACTATATTTGCCGCTCTCGCTGATCCTGTATCTTTTGCAATGGTATCAGCATCAACAATAAGGTTATTTTTTATCTTTTTTATCTGAGCATGCAATTCATCTTCATCCGGATAATCCGGTATATTAATAAAAGGTTTACTGTTAGTAACCAGCCATCCCTTATCTGACAACCATGGCAGGTATCTCAATGCTTCCATGGGCTCAACTGAAAGAATAAGATCAGCCTCACCATAAGGTATCAGGTCAGAAGCCACGGGCTTATCAGAAAACCGGAAATGGGATTGCACATCCCCTCCCCTCTGGCTCATACCATGAACCTCAGCCTGTTTAAGATAAAGGTTGTTCTCAACAGCTGCATAACCTATCACTGCAGCAATAGATAATATTCCCTGGCCTCCTACACCGGATAGTATTATATCATTTTTCATCTTTCTTATTTATTTTTTTTCACGTTCTTTCTTTTTTCTCCTGACAGCTGTCTGTATACACTCGCGTTGAGATATGATTACCGAAACACCCTTAAAGGCTATTTCTTCCTTCATTATGACAGTGTTTTCATTATGGTTCTTCCTGAGTGGGATTATTGTTCTTATATGTTTTTTCTCAACACCCAGACCTTCACATATTGATTCAAGCCTGTTTGTAGCATGTGATTTTTGTCCACCTGTCATGCCTGTCGTCGAATTATCAGAAATAATTACTGTCACAGGTGAGTTTTTAATAACAGCATCAAGTAATCCTGTCATCCCTGAATGAGTGAATGTCGAATCGCCTATTACTGCTACTGAAGGGAATAATCCACCATCAGCTGCTCCTATAGCCATGGTTACCGAAGCCCCCATATCAACACATGAATTAATGGCATTAAAAGGAGGCAATGCTCCCAGGGTATAACAACCTATATCAGAAAAAACCCTTCCGGGGCCATATTCTTTAAGTGCGTCGTTAAGTGCATTATACATATCGGCATGACCACAGCCCTTACATAATGAAGGGGGCCTTTTCCTGACAACATCAGGTATGTCTTTCCCGTATCCTGATCTCAGACCAAGTGCTTTAGCCACAAGGTTAGGGTTCAATTCACCATCCCTGGGGAGTGATCCATCAAGCCTGCCCCTTATCCTGTAATCCGAACCTGGTACACCTTTCATTAGCTCTTCGAAAACCGGGAAACCCTCTTCCAGGACAAGTATCTGATCACATTCTGATTTTAATCTTGCCAGCAGTTCCTCCCGTACAGGATAAAAACCTATTTTAACAACAGGAAACCTGCATGCTCCTTCTTTACAGTTTTCCATCAGGTAATTATAGGCA
The DNA here is from genome assembly GCA_003518245.1 of Bacteroidales bacterium. Taxonomy (GTDB): domain Bacteria; phylum Bacteroidota; class Bacteroidia; order Bacteroidales; family VadinHA17; genus UBA9300. The sequence goes on from DOZA01000372.1 coordinate 16,397, forward strand.
AGGCCACATGCAACAACACCCATTGATTTATCGTCCCCTTCAATATACTGGTTGTTTATCTGACATTTTTCATCCTCCGCCAGGGATTCAAAATTTGACAATAATACTTTGAATTTACGTCGTGCTATAGCAGGAAGCAATACAAATTGCCTCAGGTCGGAGGGCATATTGAACTCTTTCTGTTCAAGCTTATCCTTCTGATTAACAGCACTTCTTGAATGTGCCAGTCGCGTTGTTATACGAAAAAGAACAGGCACTTTATATTTCTCCGATACTTCAAATGCTTCAAATACCATATCATATGCTTCCTGCTGGTTTGATGGTTCGAAAACAGGAACAAAGGCAAACTTACCGTAAAAGCGTGAATCCTGTTCATTCTGTGATGAGTGCATTGATGGATCATCAGCAGCGACAACTATAACTCCACCGTTCACCCCTGTCATCGCTGAATTAATGAACCCGTCAGCGGCAACATTAAGGCCAACATGCTTCATTGCAACCATTGCACGTTTACCCGTATATGACATTCCAAGTGCAGCCTCCATGGCTGTCTTTTCATTTGCCGACCATTCGTGATGAATATTTCTTGAAGAAGCATCCCTGGATGACTGTATATATTCCATTATCTCAGTAGATGGAGTGCCGGGGTATGCATACATGCCACTAAGGCCTGCATCAATGGCAGCCTGGGCAATTGCTTCATCACCCAGTAATATTAATTTAGACATAGGTAATTCTTTTTATGATTTTCATTTACTTTTTTGGTGTTTCATCAAAGATCATTTTTATCATAAGAACACTCTTATAATCCACCAAAAAGATTCATGAAACTAACATTAATTGCTGCAATATAAAACTCGAATGATGTATTTAAACGCATAGTATATATTTATGATAATACAGTTATGGTAACCTTTCTTTTATATGGATGGTTCCTGAATTCACATAGGTAGATACCCTGCCAGGTTCCCAGGCGCATCTTCCCATTTCTTACCGGTATGTTTATCGATTGCCCTAATATAGATGATTTCAAATGAGCAGGCATATCATCAGGCCCTTCGAAATTATGCCTGTAGGCAGGATCATTCTCAGGTACCATTTTATTAAAAAAAGACTCAAAATCCATTCTTACCGTCGGGTCAGCATTCTCATTTATGGCCAGAGCTGCCGATGTATGATGAATGAAAATATTTATCAGTCCCTTTTCCGGTAATGAAGGCAGGCTTTGTTCTATATAAGAATTGATTATATGGAATCCTCTACCCAGTCCGGGTAATAAAATTTCTTTTTGGTCAACCATTAATCAGTTGAATTTATTTTATTCGAAAGGTCACCAGGTATAATAGCCCTTATATTCTCATTCACAAAATCAAAACAGAAATCTTCCAGTGAATCTCTTATTGCTGCAAGCTTTCTTAATACCTCCTCCTCATTACCCTCCAGGGTACGACAATCCTGTGATGTTTTTTCAATTATCATAGGATTACCTGGCAATTCATCTATTACCTCCCTGCCTTTTTCTTCAGCTATATTGATTATGTAATCGAATTCCTTCTCAGGAAGATCATCAATACTATTGGATTCGCTACCCGTTATATCAATCATAGAATCCATCATTACTTTAATGGCAAGCTTATTAACTTCAGATTGACTGTAACCGACACTGTAAATCTCAGCTTCACTACTTGAGTAATACCTTAACCATCCTTCCATTATAGGGCTGCGACAATCATTACCGGTGCCTATAACAAGTATTTTTTTCATATACAGATTTATTTTTTTAAAGATATTAAAAATATTGTGGATTTGTCGAATTGTTAAATTGTTGAATTGTTTTAAATTATAAGACCATTAAATCGAATAGTTAAAAAAAGCATAAAGTGCTTATGATTTTTCCTTAATCAGATCAATTTGTATTTCTTTATAAAATATTTATATTGATACCCTGTGAATCGATTTATAATAATAATAGCAGTCGTTTTAATTTCTTTACCTGCCTTATCGCAAGAAATATCTCCTTTGCGATATGTTCAGGTCAATGGCCTGGTATTTGATAATGAAAACATGCCGGTAAAATATGTGAACATTATTTCAAAAGGTCTCAGGACAGGCTCTGACACAGATGAAAGGGGAATATTCTCTATTATCTCATATCCGGGTGACACTTTAATTTTCACATCTATAGGCTACCAGCCCGCATTCATACAAATACCCCCTGGCATAGAGAGTCCCGTGTTTACAATTGATGTTATAATGACTATTGATACGATAAATATTGGTTCGGTTCTGGTTTTGCCCTGGAGAACCTACGAAGAATTTAAAAGGGCTGTAGTTGACTATGTTTCTCCCAGGGAAATAGAGATTAAGAATATGGAGAATAATCTTGCCCTGATAGAGAGACAAATAGGTGAAGACCTGGATATCACCCCTGAAGCCGGTTACAGATATGCAATGCAGCAGGAGGCTGAAAGAGTAATGACAAGAAATCAGACTCCTGTTAATAATCTTTTCAACCCGTTTGCATGGGCTAAATTTATTAATGGATTGAAAAACGGGCTACTGAAAAATAAGAAGTCAAAGAAAAAGGAAAACAGGGATAATAATGGGTATGAGGATTATCCTGATTAGAATACCTGAAATGACCAGAGCAATTTTCTTGTGTTTCTTTTTAATTATATCATTGCAGATATATCCCCAGCCCGCCGTCACTGTTATTACAGGAAATGTCAGGGACAGTACCGGCATGCCTCTACCACTGGTAAATATTGGGGTGAAAAATATGCCCCTTGGCACCTTCACCAGTGATGACGGATCTTACAAATTATCCTTACCTGCCGATAATAATGTCTACATACTGGTATTTTCAAGCATAGGTTACAAGGATTATGAAACAGCTTTTACTGCCTCCAAAGACTCACTCGTAATAAATGCTATCCTAAAACCTGATATTACAAGACTGCAGGATGTCTATATTAAAGAATACCAGTATAGGGAAGCACCTTCATTGAAGAATATCACTGTTAAAGAGATTATGCTTCTACCTTCAGCCACTGGTGGTATTGAAAAATTACTGGTATCATTACCCGGCGTCAACTCTGCAAATGAGCTGTCAAACCAATATATGGTCAGAGGAGGTAATTATGATGAGAATCTTGTCTATGTGAATGATATTGAAATATACCACCCTGTCTTTATAAAAACAGGTCAACAGGAGGGTCTAAGCCTGCTAAATACTGACCTTATCAGGAATGTAAGGTTTTCTGCCGGCGGGTTTAATGCTTCATATGGAGACAGGATGTCATCTGTACTTGATATCAGGTATAAGAACCCATCAAAAACCATAGGATCAATAAGAACAGGATTACTATTGAATGCTGCTCATATTGAAGGAACGGATAAAAATGAAAAGTTTAGTTATCTGGCAGGTGCACGGTATAAAACAAACAGGTTCCTCCTTCAGACACTTGATACAAAAGGTAATTACAAACCATCATTTTATGATCTTCAATCATTGCTCAAATATAAACTGTCTGAAAATACGCAAATAAGCCTTCTGGGTACTTACAGCTCTAATACTTACTCTTTTATTCCTGCCTCAAGGAAAAGTTCATTTGGTAATATTAATGAAGCATACCAGTTATTTGTTCTTTATAACGGTTCTGAGACAGATAGTTACAAATCCTGCAATCTTGCGTTATCCATGGACATAAAACTTAAGGAAGGTTTATCCACCAGGCTTATTGCCCACTATTATAATTCAACTGAGCAGGAAACTTTTGATATCAGGGGATCATACTCACTTAATCAACTTGATAAGAACCTGGGCTCTGAGAACTTTGGTGATAGTATAATGAATGTCGGTATTGGGAACTGGCTCGAACATGCCAGGAATATATTACATTTCAATATATATACACTGAAGTATAAAGGGCGCTGGGAATTCAGCAATAATATCCTTAGCTGGGGAGTAAAATATAGTCATGAGAAATGTAATGACAGGATAAGAGAATGGGAAAAGATAGATTCAGCTGGTTACAGCATTCCTTATTCCCCTGATCAATTGAGGCTGAAAAATATAGTTAATAACGATACAATATTGCCTGTTGACAGATTTGAAGTATACCTTATTGATAGTTACACCTTTGATGTGTCCGGACACAGACTGGTATTAAATGGTGGAGCAAGATTCAGTTACTGTTCTTTCTCTGATGAGCTGCTTTTCAGTCCGAGGATATCATTGTCATACACCCCTCCATCGGATAATAGCAGATTTTATGTTTCAGGAGGTGTCTATTATCAGCCTCCGTACTACAGGGAAATGAGGTATCCATCAGGAAGTGTGAATCCTGATATATTGTCCCAAAAATCAATGCATACAGTTATTGGAGCCGAATATGATTTTATGATGGGAATAATGCCTTTCAAACTTGCTGCAGAGATATATTATAAAAAACTCGATAATATTATACCCTATAAATATGATAATATAAGAATTATATACTCAGCAGAAAACATAGCCACAGGATATGTAAGGGGATTTGATATCAGACTGAACGGTGAATTTGTGAAAGATGCGGAATCATGGATATCTGTTTCTGTTATGGATGCCAGGCATGATATTGTGAACGATGATTATGGCTATTTCCCCGCCCCGACAGATACCCGATTATCAGTAAATATATTCTTCCAGGATTATTTTCCGTCAAATCCTACCTACAGGGCACATTTAAATCTTCACTACAGTACAGGTATACCTGTAAGCTCACCCTATACCAACAGGTATGACAGCTATCGCAGGATGCCTTCTTACAGAAGGGTTGATATTGGTTTTACTAAAGTTTTCAAAAGTAAATTTTTAACTTCAAATAGCAGCTTTATATCATTTTTTGAAGAAATAATAGGAGGCCTGGAAATTTATAATCTGCTTGATATTCGGAATACTATATCTTACAACTGGCTAGCAACCGTAAATAACCTCAGTGGTGAGAACAGGCAATATGCTGTCCCCAATTACCTTTCCGGCAGAAGTTTAAATTTAAAACTCCTGATGACTTTCTGATAGCCTGCTATGACTATCAAAGAAAATTTCAGGATATAAGGAAAACTGTCATTATCCAGTAAATAAAGGGCAGGGTAATTATACTCATTACAGTAGAAATAAAAACGTTTGCTGTAGCAAGATGATCGTCAACTTTATACATTTTGGCAATTATCACAATGTTTGCCATACAGGGCATGGCTGCTTCAACAATAACAACGGATAATATCAATGGATCAACACCCGCCAGAATGTTATTACTTAATAATGTAAATAGCATGATGAAAACAAAGGGGAACAACAGTGTTTTATTAAAAGAGGTAAGATAG
>DOZA01000056.1 GCA_003518245.1 Bacteroidales bacterium
GATCACCTGTCGCTTGCCGGGAGTTTTCATAGCCGGTCAGGCCTGCCGCTTTCAATAAGTACAGCATTTTATTACCGCGATATTGTAGTAATGAGAAAGATGGCACTTGTCCTGGGGAAAAATGAAGATGCGGAAAAATGCGAATGGTTATCAGCACAGGTGAGAAAAGCATTTAATGATAAGTTCCTGGATGAAACAGGTCATTATTATGATGATGGTTCGCAATCAGCACAGGTATGGCCACTCCTGTTTGGTCTGGCTCCGCGGGAATATGAACAGGATATTTTAGATTATCTTATAAATGATATAGTGAACAAGCATGATGGTCATCCTACAACAGGTTATATTGGTACAAAATATATGCTCGACTTGCTGTCAGAAAAAGGAAGGGAGGATATTGTATGGGAAATGGCTTTGAAAACTGATTTTCCCAGCTGGGCATATTCTCTCAGAAACGGACGCACAACAATTACGGAAGCATGGACGGATGGCGGATCACAAAACCATATTGTGCTGGGCGCTGCAATTGATAAATGGTTTTATAATGTGCTGGCAGGAATCAACCCTGAGGAATTGTACCCGGGATTTAAGAATTTTATCATAAAACCATATATCCCTGAACATGACCTTGATTGGGTTGATGCTACTGTCCATACACTTTACGGGGAAATAAATTCTTCATGGAAAAAAAATAAAGACGGAATAACTTTTGAAATAACCGTGCCTGCTAATACTTCTGCTAAGGTGTTTTTGCCCCTGAGGCCAGGAGAAGATAAAATTTATGAAGGAGGAAAACCTGTATCCAGGGCCAGGGGTATAGATATTATAGACTATACAGAAGGTAAAGCAATATTCAGGCTGGATCCAGGTTCATACCACTTTGAGATACCATCTGATTAAGCTGCAGCATTCAGGATAAGATTGGAAGATATAAATAATTTAGATGTATAATTAAACAAATAACTTCAGATGATTAAAACAAGAAATATACAATATAAAGGCTTTTTGCTGTTTATGGCTGTATATTTTTCGTTAATAACAGCAGCAGGGCAATCTCCTTCCTTGAAAGGCATAGTAAGTAATGAAAGAGGCTCTGTAAATGATTTTTGTCTTTTTTCGGGTGATCAGCTGGCAGATATTATTGTTGATAATAAGGATAATAAGACCGTAAGACTGGTAGCCGGACTGTTTTGTGATGATATTGAAAGAGTTACCGGACTTAGGCCTGAGATGAAAGATAATATATACAGCGCTTCCCGTAATTGTGTGATAATAGGATCGATTGAGGAAAGCAGGATAATAAAGCGACTTATAAGGGAAAATAAAATTTCTGCCGGGGAGATCAAAGGCCGATGGGAGAGTTGCCTTGTCCAGGTTGTTGATCATCCATCAGGAAATATTGAAAAAGCACTTGTTATTGCCGGAAGTGACAGGCGTGGGACGGCATATGGAATATTTGAAATATCAACACAGATGGGTGTTTCACCATGGTATTACTTTGCTGATGTTCCCGTAAAGGGAAAGAGTGAAATCTATGTAAGAAAAGGAATATCTGTCCTCGGATCACCTTCGGTCAGGTACAGGGGAATATTCATAAATGATGAAATGTGGGGCATCAGGCCGTGGGCTATGTATACCCACTACCCGGAGGAAGGCAAGGGCCTGGGCCCAGAAACATATGCAAGGATTTTTGAATTACTTCTCCGTCTCAAGGCTAATACCCTCTGGCCGGCAATGCACCAGCAGACTAAGCCGTTCAACCTGTACGATATTAATAAAATTGTTGCTGATAAATATGGAATAGTGATGGGATCATCCCATATTGAACCAATGTTGAGAAATAATATTGCTGGAGCTGAATGGGACCGTGAATACCCGGGAGAACCATGGGATTATGTGAATAACAGGGATCATATCTATGAGTATTGGGAAAAAAGAGTCAGGATTAATGGAGAGTATGAAAATATATATACCCTCGGCAAAAGAGGCAAGGATGACGAAGCCGGTAGTGATATAACAGTACCTGTGCTGGAAAAAATCTTTGATGACCAGCGTAAAATACTAAAAAAATATGTGAACAGGGATATTACCAAGGTGCCCCAGGTTTTAATTCCTTATACAGAGGTGCTGGATTTATACAACAAAGGGTTAAAAGTTCCGGATGATGTAATCATATGCTGGCCCGATGACAACTTTGGTAATATCAGACAATTACCTGATATAAAAGAGCAGGAACGCTCTGGAGGATCAGGTGTCTATTATCATTTCCAATGGCTTAATGGTGCTACAACAGCGTATCCCTGGCTTTATACAACACCACTGGCACTTACCTGGTTTGAGATGAAGAAAGCTTACGATCATAATGTGAGAGAGTTGTGGATAGTTAATGTGGGCGATATAAAACCTGCAGAGGTGGGTATAGAGCATTTTATGCAGATGGCATGGGACATAACAAAGTTTGAAGAGAATAATCCCGAAGCTTTCATTAAAGAATGGGCTGAGAGGGATTTTGGTCATGAATATTCTTCAGAGATAGCCGAAGTGTTAGGGAAACACTTGGAGCTGGGATATGCCCGTAGACCTGAGAATATGGTACTGTTTGACGGAAGAAAGAAGGAGTTGAAATGGGATTGGTTCAGTATACGGAATTACAATGATGAAGCGCAAAAAAGAATAGATAACTACAGTGAACTTATTAAAAAGGTTGATTGTATCTATGAATCGATGCCGGAAAACCTGAAAGATGCTTTTTTCCAGATGCTTGTGTATAATGTTAAGGGTGCTGCCCTGCATAATTTAAAGGTATTGTATGCTCAGAAGAGCAATGAATACGGGAAAGAATCAAGGGCAAGCGCATTGAAATATGCTGCACTGGCCCAGGATGCAGAGAATGAAATAAATGATTTAATCCATCATTATAATAAAGAACTTGTTACTGTAGGTGCAAAATGGGATAGAATGGCCTCTTTACCGGGCCCCTGGGGTGGTCAGTGGCATCAATGGGATATGCCTCCAGTAAGTACTTATTCTGGAGAAGGTGAGCCCAGAATGAACTTAAGCCTTGAAGGAGGAGATAGTGAAGCTCTGCCAGGATTCAGCGTCTTTAACAGTGATAAACGTTATATTGACCTGTATAATGCAGGCAATGGAGTAGTATACTGGAAAACAGAAGACCTGGATGAGTGGATTGAACTCAGCGAAACATCAGGAAGGATTTACGACGAAAAAAGAATATGGGTGACCGTTGACTGGGAAAAAGCCCCGAAAGGGATTGATGTTGAAGGAAACATCAATTTTCGATGGCGTTCCTCAATTGATGATGAGTGGAGAAGCTATGAGAACCTCTCTGAATCAGATCAGTCAGCGTACAGGGATGGTAGCTTAAGTAACAGGGGATCAAATAGTATTATAAAAGTAAAGTGTTTACTGTTTAATCCTGCGAAGCCTGATGTCAGAGATGTGAAAGGCTTCGTTGAGAGTAATGGCTATATCTCTATTGAAGCTGAAAACTATTCAAAGAAAGTAGATAGTAATAATGCAGGATGGAGTGTCATTAAAGGACTTGGCAGAACTGGCAACTCCGTTACTGCTTTACCGGTAAAAATTTCAGCCATTGAATCAGTGGACGAAATAGTAAAGAATTCACCATCATTGGAGTACGAGATATACACTTTTATTGAGGGCAGGGCTGAGGTTGACTTAAATTGCATTCCATCCTATCCGATTAATAAAGCGTATGGCCTGAGAATTGCCATTGCAATTGATAATGAAAAACCTCAGATTGTATCAATGGAAAAGAAGGGAGATGTAATGTCCAATATGA
>DOZA01000012.1 GCA_003518245.1 Bacteroidales bacterium
TAAGGAACATAACCGATAAAGATATAAAACCCGAACTTGAGAATATAGATGGTATTGCAGGTGTTGAGGTGTTTGGAGGAAGGGAAAGCTCTATTGAAATACTGCTTGATGAAGAAGCATGCAAAGCCAACGGCATAACAATGAACAGGGTAAGGTCACTTATTGCATCAAACAGTAATGATAAAGTTTTTGCCGGACGTGTATATGAAAGTGATAAGAGGTTTTTTGTTAATATATCATCTGAATATTCTGAGGTATCTGATATAGGGAATATCATAGTGAATCCCCAGGGCCCTGTTCTTTTAAAAGATATTGCGCAAATATTTTTTGGAGTAAAAGAAGAAGAATCATACAGCCGTGTCAATGGTCTGGATGCTATTACTATAAACCTTATATATGATAACCAGGCTAATATTATTGATCTTTCACACCATACTGTCGATGTTATAAAAGACCTTAATAATAAGCTGGCCTCATCAGGTGTAGAAGTATTAGTGCAGAATAATAATGCTGAGGTGATGGAGAAAAATATTGACCAGATCATTAACCTCGCCCTTGTTGGAGGTCTTCTTGCCGTAATTATTCTCTGGTTCTTCCTGAGAAATATAAGACTGGTCTTTATAATTGCTTTTTCTATCCCGGTATCAATATTTACAGCCTTTAACTTTTTCTATGCAGCAGGAATAACAATAAACAGTTTAACCCTAGTTGGTATGGCCCTTGCCATAGGTATGCTCATAGACAACTCTGTAGTTGTACTTGAAAATATATACAGGATTGCTGGCAGTGGATCAGGAACAGATGAAGCGGTAAGAAAAGGAACCAGGGAAGTATATAGGTCGGTTATAGCAGCCACCCTGACAACAATCATTGTGTTCCTTCCTTTTGTTTTTTCAGACAACTTCCTTGTTAAAATAATAGGTAAGAATATAGGTGTTTCTATAATATCAACATTATTGGTCTCACTGGCTGTGGCCTTACTTCTTATACCCATGGCTACCCATTTCCTCCTTGCCCGGTCAAAGAAAAGTAAATCACAGATATTCAAAAGAATGTCTATACATGACAGGCTGATACAATATTACCTTCTTATTCTAAAAGCCAGCATACGTCGGCCGGCGTCTACCATCATCGGCACTCTGGTCGTATTCTTTGCTGCTCTACTTATAAGCCTGGGCCTGAGTATCAATCAACTGGAGGAAATAGAAACAGACAGCTTCCCGGTAAGTATTATAATGCCTGCAGGGTCAACGCTTGAAAAAACTGATGCCCTTGTCACTGAGCTGGAAAAAAGACTTGAAAACCTTCCTGAAAAAGGTGATATTATAACAAAAATTGAGGAAGAGCGGGCGTCTGTAACTGTTCAGCTAGTGGAGGACTGGGACAGGGCAAGCAATCGTAATCTGGCCGAGATAAAGAATGATATATACGAGAGGGTACATGATTTTGAAGGAGCAGAAATCACCATGGACGAGATTTCTTCCGGCGGAGGAATGGGAGGTTATGGAGGATCAGGAGGCGTGAACCCCGGGGAGGGATTTACACGTATGCTGGGTATAGGGACACAATCAGAAAGTATCATAATCAAAGGACAGGACTTCGGTAAGATGAGAGACCTGTCCGATGATATAGAATATTACCTTGATGACCTTAGCACTATCAGATCGGTAAATGCTAATATACAGGATAATACACCTGAAGTACAGCTCAATTTTAACACAGAACTAATGAGCAGGTATGATATCAGCCTCAATAATGTTGCCCAGGAACTGGCTTCATTTCAGCCAGAATATTCATCAGGGGTTAAGTTCAAACATGATAATGAAGAGTATGATATCATAATTAAATACGATACCCAGGAAGAAGAGGAAGAAGAATATAAAAATGTTGAGGACCTTAAACACTTACAGATATCCGGTGCCGGAGGCAATATAGTAGAGATGGAAGAGATAGCAGGCATAGTTTTTTCCTATGGCATGGGTAATATACACCGTGAGAACCAGGAAAAGAGTATTACTGTAACTTACAGTTTTACCGATGAGATCAATGCTTCAAAAGCATTGATTGAGGGAGCAAGGGAAGAAATAGATGGACTTATAGCAAGTATGAGCATTCCATCTGGCATTGCTATCGAAGTAATACATGAAGAAGATGAGATGAAAGACTTCTATTACCTGATCGGAATTGCTTTTCTTTTGATATTTATGATCCTTGCTGCCGTATTCGAATCATTGTCCACTCCAATAGTACTGATGTTTTCAATACCACTGGCTGCACTGGGCTCCCTGCTTACTCTTATTCTTACAGGCAACTCATTGCTTAATGCAAATACTCTCACCGGTTTTCTTATACTCCTCGGTGTTGTTGTAAACAACGGCATTATACTGATTGATTACTCAAATATCCTCAGGAAAAGAGGATACCGCCGTACACGTGCACTGATGACGGCCGGGCTGGCTCGCGTGCGGCCAATATTGATTACCGCCATAACAACTATTGTAGCTCTCATGCCACTGGCTATGGGAAAAGCAGAATACGCTTCAACGATCGGGGCTTCTTTTGCTATAACCGTTATAGGGGGACTTGCACTCAGTACTGCTCTTACACTTGTCTTTATCCCGACATTCTACACGGGGCTTGAAAACTCAATATCATGGATCAGATCACAGGACTGGAAAATAAAACTGGTCATGCTGGTTGTTTTCGTTTTCATTATAACGATGATCTATCTTAATATCGAAAAGTTCCTCTGGAAATTAATTACTACCATACTGGCAATAATACTTGTACCTGCAGTAACCTGGTTTGTCAAAACCAGCCTCCGGAAAGCTCGTGAAACAGTTATTGCTGAAGATGAACCTGTAAATATTGTTATCAGGAGCCTGGTTAAGATATATGAACGTGATCCCAGGATGGTAAGAGAATGGAAAGCAGGTAAAAAGATAAGACGCAGGCTGGGGCTGGAAAAGGATCCTTATTCGGTCAGAGACCTCAAGCAGTTTATATGGCAAGTGCCACTGCTGGGATTCCTGTTGTATTTTACCTTTATATACCTGGAAAAAGATTTCTGGATTTTCTTCTTCAGCGTGGTGAGCTGGTTCTTGATCATTACACTGTGGAACCCGGTATATTCAATACTAAGAAAAAAGCATAAGATACCATCCCTGCTGACCCGATTACTTAATATTATTGCAGTATGGCTTATTCCTCTTGCTAATCTTATCATTTTCCAGCTTAAATGGGATAATATTGCAGCAGTAATAGTAATCGGCCTTTTATGGTACCTGGGACTGATGATATGGTCAACAGGAAAACAGCTAAGTAAAAAAAGTACTGATATATACAGGCTTAAAGGTAAGTTCAGGAATCTCAGGAAAACATACTATAAAATAGTGCTGTCTACACCCCTGATAGGCAAGGTGCGTAAACCCTTCAAGGCTCTGGGAGGAGTGTCACTTGAGATCGAAAGTGGAATGTTTGGTCTCCTGGGTCCTAATGGTGCCGGTAAAACAACACTCATGCGGATAATCTGCGGAATACTGGATCAGAGTTATGGTAAGATATGGATAAATGGACTTGATGTGGCTGAAAAGCGCGAAGAATTACAGGGCCTTATTGGCTACCTGCCCCAGGAATTCGGCACATATGAAAATATGACCGCATGGGAATTCTTGCAGCACCAGGCTATACTGAAAAATATTACCGATATAAAAATAAGGAATGAACGGGTTAATTATGTTCTTAATGCTGTACATATGCATGAACGTAAAGATGAGAAAATAGGATCATATTCGGGAGGTATGAAACAGAGAATCGGTATAGCACAGATACTGCTCCATCTGCCACGTATAATGGTGGTTGACGAGCCTACAGCAGGCCTTGACCCCCGCGAAAGGATAAGGTTCAGAAACCTGCTTGTTGAACTGAGCAGGAAAAGAATAGTTATATTCTCAACTCATATTATAGAAGATATCTCAAGCTCGTGTAATAAAGTGGCTGTTCTTGACAGGGGATACCTTAAATACCTCGGTCATCCCGGCCAGATGACAAAACAGGCAGAAGGAAAAGTATGGCAGTTCAATATTCCTGTCCCGGAGTTCAGGAAATTTGCTTCTGAAAACATGGTTGTACACCATATGTCAGAAAAAGGAAGCGTTAGGGTGAGGTGTATTTCTGAAAATAAACCACATGAAAATGCCAAACAGGTAAACCCAAACCTTGAAGATTCATACCTGTGGTTATTAAGAAAAAATAAAAATGAAGTCACCAATGAGCAGGAAAAAAAAGATAAGTAACCTGGCAGATATCGCTTTTAAAATGATCAGGTATAACCTTAAGATTATTTTTGCCAACAGGTTTATCTGGTTCCTTATCGGAGCTATTGCATTTTATACCGGTCTGACACTTATATATGTCTTTACAGAAGATGTATCCCGGGTAGAAGACCTTTACGGAATATTTGTTTTCTGCGGTATACTGCTGGTTTTTTACCCTACTGTTTTTGGTATCCAGAACGACCAGGATGCAAAGACAATAGAAATATTGTTCGGAATACCTAATTACAGGTATAAGGTATGGCTGGTACGTATTGGACTGATATATGTTATCACTTTTGCTATTCTGCTGGGCTTTTCTTCACTATCATCATTCCTTGTAATACCCATGCCGGTATTTGCCGTAACATATCATGTTCTATTCCCGGTATTTTTTCTCGGTATTATGTCATTCATGGTATCAACATTTGTGAAAAATGGAAATGGGACAGCAGTGCTGATGATAATATTCGGCCTGATATTCCTGATTTTGCAGGACACACTGGAAAAAAGTAAATGGAATGTATTCCTGAATCCATTCTCTACCCCTGATGATATAAGTGAAACAGCCTGGTCGAATATTGTTCAGGATAACAGGATTATACTTTTTACTTCCATAATCATTTTCCTGTTGGCAGGACTGTATAACCTCCAGAGAAGGGAGAAATTTATCTGACCGTACCGGGTTCAGGGAGTGTATCAAAAGCCAGTAATTCTTATTCTTTGGAAAATATCTTAATTGCTATGTTGCTTAATAACAAAACTATATATTTATAAAAATGGCTATTAAAAGTAAAAAATCAAGATTTTTTTACTTTTGATACACCCCCCTCAATCAACTGCCTCAATATTATGAATGTCTCCCTATTTTTCTCAGAACCATGATGTTTTGTGTATTAAATATATAATTTGTACTTTTGCAGGCGATTGAGGGGTGATTGACTTCTTAGGGGACCAGAGTCCCCTATTTTATTATTGCTAATTGCTATGATTAACAAAGAGATAGTAAAAGAACTGGTAAAGAACTTTATTGCTGGCAGGGATATCTTCCTTGTCGACACAAAAGTATCGACCACTAACAGGATTACAATCCTGGTAAATAAGCCATCGGGCATTACTATTGATGAATGTGTTATGATTAGCAGGCATATTGAATCAAATCTCGACAGGGAAAAGGAAGATTACGAACTAAATGTTTCATCACCCGGACTGGATATGCCTTTCAGGGTCAGGGAGCAATATGAGATGAGTATTGGAAGACCTGTTGAAGTGATTGATATTGAAGGCAAAAAGACAAGGGGAATACTTAAAAACGTTCAAGGGGAAGGATTTGAGATTGAATCGCAGAAAGTAAATGGAAAGAAAAAAGAGTCTAGGGAGATATCATTAAATTTTGATGAAGTAAAATCAGTAAAAGAAATAATAAAGTTCAAATAAAAAAGATTTTGAAGTGAGATGGAAAATGTAAACTTAATCGATACCTTCTCAGAATTTAAAGAACTGAAGAACATTGACAGGGCTACAATGATGAGTGTCCTGGAAGATGTTTTCAGGAGTCTGCTTGCCCGTAAGTACGGGTCAGATGAGAATTTTGATATTATAGTCAACATTGACAAGGGTGATTTTGAGATATGGAGAAACAGGGAGGTCGTAGAAGATTCGGACCTTGAAGATCCGAATACACAAATATCATTATTGGATGCAAAGAAAATTGATGAGGATTACGAGGTGGGTGAAGAGGTATCGGATGAGGTTAAACTGCACGACTTTGGCAGAAGGGCTATACTGGCTCTCAGGCAGCACCTGACAACACGTATACTTGACCTGGAGAAGAACAATATCTATATGAAATATAAAGATCGCATAGGTGATATTGTGACCGGTGAAGTATACCAGGTATGGAAACGTGAAATACTTATTCTTGATGATGACGGTAACGAACTGATACTTCCAAAATCTGAACAAATTCCGTCCGATCATTTCCGTAAAGGAGATACAATCAGGGCGGTTGTGATAAAAGTGGAAATGAAAAACAATACCCCTTTTATTATTCTTTCACGTACTTCACCTGTTTTCCTTGAACGTCTGTTTGAACTTGAAGTACCTGAGATATTCGATGGTCTGATTACTATCAAGAAAATAGTCAGGGTTCCCGGTGAAAGGGCAAAAGTAGCCGTTGAATCATACGATGAAAGGATTGACCCGGTAGGAGCATGTGTGGGAATGAAAGGATCAAGAATACATGGTATTGTACGTGAATTAAGAAACGAGAATATAGATGTAATCAATTTTACATCAAACCTCCAATTGTATATTTCCAGGGCACTCAGTCCGGCAAAAATAAGCTCACTGAAGCTTTTTGAAGATGATAAGAGAGTTGAAATATATCTTAAACCAAGCGAGGTGTCCCTGGCAATTGGTAAAGGTGGTCTGAATATTAAGCTTGCCAGCCAGCTCACCGGGTTTGAAATAGACGTTTACAGGGAACCTGATAGTGAAGATGATGAAGATGTGAACCTTGAAGAATTTGTTGATGAGATAGACGGATGGATAATTGATGAACTGAAAGCTATAGGTTGTGATACAGCTAAATCGGTTTTGAGATTATCTCTTGATGACCTGGTTAAAAGAACAGACCTGGAAGAAGAAACAATCTCAGAAGTAATAAATATTCTAAAAGCTGAATTTGAATAACTTTTTCTGTAAATAGAGGATTTTTATGGCTGAAGGACAAAAAGCAACGAGATTAAGTAAAGCCGCACGTGAATTTAACGTGGGAATATCCACCATTGTTGAATTCCTGCATAAAAAAGGATTTGACATAAATGCAAATCCTAATACTAAAATACCTGCAGAAGCTTATGACCTTCTTCTTAAGGAATACAGTTCAGATATAAGTGTTAAGAAAGAATCTGAAAAATTAACCCTTAAAGAACTTAGCAGAAGGAAAGAAACACTCTCGATTGACCAGCCTGAAGACACCGTGGCAGAGGAAATTAAAAACCCGGAGCCAGAAGAAGAAAAACCTGAAGCCCCCATAGACACCCCACCAGAAAAGAAAGAAGAGAAGAAAGTAACGGAAGAAAAAGAAGAGAAAAAACCTGTTGCTGTAGATGAAAAGGATGAGGTTAAAACTAAAACCACCGAGAAGGAAAAGACAAAGCTGGGTGTAAATGTAGTAGGTAAAATAGACCTCGTTAAAGAAAAAGCAACCAGGAAGGAACCCATTAAAGCGGAAAAGGGAAAGACTGAAGTTCGGGCTGGGGAAGAAAAGCCGGCAAACAAGAAAACAAGCACAAAGAAAACAACAGATAAGAAAAAAGAGGAAGAAGAAAAAGAAAAGAAAGTTATTCCTGAAAAAGAAGAAAAGATCGTTGCTGAGGCAGTGAAGGAGGAAAAAAGTGAAGAAGATAAATTTATTAAAACAAAAATACAGAAACTTTCAGGGCCTACAGTGGTAGGTAAGATTGACCTGCCTGTACAGGAGAAAAAGAAAACACAAAAGGCCAGGAAAGTTAATATCAATGATGAACACTCATCAAAAAAGAAAAGAAAGAGAATAAAGAAAGAAAAAGAAAAGGTAAGCCTCAAAGCATCGGGAGAAGATAAAAAAGATAAACGGAAAAGAAGAACACAGGTAAGACATGAAGTTAATGAAGAAGATGTGCAGAAGCAGGTAAAAGAAACATTGGCACGACTTACCTCAAAAGGAAAATCCAAGGGAGCAAAGCATAGAAGAGAAAAGAGGGATGCCATCAGCCAGAGACAGAAAGAGGAAATAGAAAAGCAGGAACAGGAAAAGAAAATACTTAAAGTAACAGAGTTTGTTTCGGTGAATGAACTGGCTACAATGATGGATATACCTGTTACAGACATAATAGGAACATATATGAACCTTGGACTGTTTGTCTCAATAAACCAGAGGCTGGATGCTGAAACCATGTCACTTGTTGCTGAAGAATTTGGCTATGAGGTTAATTTTATAAGTGCCGAATTGCTTGATGCCGTCAGGGAAGAAGAAGATAAACCTGAAGATCAGGAATCTCGCCCTCCTATTGTAACAGTTATGGGCCATGTTGACCATGGTAAGACAAAACTGCTTGACCATATACGTAATACTAACGTTATTGCCGGCGAGGCCGGGGGTATAACACAACATATTGGTGCATACAGCGTGTCACTCGATGGCAGGAAACAGATAACATTCCTGGATACACCGGGTCACGAAGCATTTACTGCTATGAGAGCAAGAGGAGCCCAGATAACTGATATAGCTATTATTGTTGTTGCAGCTGATGATGGTGTTATGCCCCAGACAGTAGAAGCAATAAATCATGCTGCTGCTGCAGGTGTGCCAATAATATTTGCCATAAACAAAATTGATAAGCCCACGGCTAACCCGGAAAAAATTAAGGAAGAACTGGCAAATATGAATTACCTGGTTGAAGACTGGGGAGGAAAATACCAGTCACAGGAGATCTCGGCCAAGGAAGGGATAAACATTGACGAACTGCTTGAGAAAGTATTGCTCGAAGCGGAAATGCTGGAACTGAAAGCTAACCCTAATAAGAAAGCTACAGGAACAATAATCGAGTCATCCCTTGATAAAGGTCGCGGGTATATTGCTACTGTTCTTGTAAAATCTGGTAC
The DNA here is from genome assembly GCA_003518245.1 of Bacteroidales bacterium. Lineage (GTDB taxonomy): Bacteria > Bacteroidota > Bacteroidia > Bacteroidales > VadinHA17 > UBA9300. The sequence continues at coordinate 8,964 of DOZA01000012.1, forward strand.
ACTGAAAATAGGCGATATAGTCCTGGCCGGGTCATATTACGGTCACATAAAGGCTATGTATAACGAAAGAGGAAATAAGATTGATGAGGCAAGCCCTGCAAGCCCTGTTCTTATTCTTGGCCTCGATGGAGCCCCCCAGGCAGGTGATAAATTCAATGTGATGGAAACAGACAGGGAAGCTAAAGAAATAGCCAATAAAAGAACACAGTTGCAGAGAGAACAGGGTATGCGTACACAGAAACATATCACACTCGATGAGATTGGTCGCCGTATAGCTATAGGTAACTTCCAGGAACTGAATATTATTGTAAAAGGTGATGTGGACGGATCTGTTGAAGCACTGAGCGATTCATTGATAAAACTTTCAACTGAAGAAATCCAGGTGAATATACAGCATAAAGCCGTTGGTCAAATATCCGAATCAGATATTCTCCTGGCAGCAGCATCAAATGCAATTATTATTGGTTTCCAGGTCAGACCATCCTTGAGTGCAAGAAAACTGGCAGAGAAAGAAGAAATAGATATACGCCTCTATTCAATTATCTATGATGCCATAAACGAAATAAAATCTGCTATGGAAGGTATGCTCTCACCCGAGATGAGGGAAGAAATAACCTGTACCGTGGAAGTGAGAGAAACATTCAAGATTACCAAAGTGGGAACCATAGCTGGCTGCTATGTGAGAGAAGGAAAGATAACACGCAATACAAAAGTAAGGATCATCAGGGATGGTATTGTAATTTATACCGGTGAGCTGGGATCACTTAAGAGATTCAAAGATGACGTTAAGGAAGTAAGCTCCGGCTATGAATGCGGACTTAATATCCAGAATTTCAATGATATAAAAGTAGGCGATTTTGTTGAAGGATACCAGGAAATAGAAGTAAAGAAGACTCTCTAGATAAAACCTTATCAGCCTATCAATTCTTTATACTCCTCAGGTGATAATAACTCTTCAATCTCAGCAGGGTCAGTAACCTTTACTTTTACCATCCAGCCTTTACCATAAGGGTCTTTATTTACCACTTCGGGACTGTCTTCCAGATCAGGGTTGATCTCAAGCACTTCACCACCCACAGGCATAAACAGATCAGACACTGTTTTAACGGCTTCTATAGTGCCAAATACTTCTTCTTTATCAAGTGCTTCTCCTTCTGTTTCAATCTCCACGAAAACTACGTCGCCGAGCTCACCCTGTGCAAAATCAGTAATTCCAACAACTGCATGATCACCCTCTACACGCAACCATTCATGGTCTTTTGTGTACTTTAAATTTTCAGGTATATTCATATTCTAAATAGGTTTTTGAGATTATTTCTGATAAGTAAAACCAAAAATAAGTTTTTAAATTAATTGAAACAATGAAATAACGCAATTTATTGTATCAAGGTAAACTTAAGACTGAACCCAAAATTTGTATTTGATGTGGTATAGGTAGTTGCCACGAAAGGATCGTTAAGATTATGGTCAAAAAACAATTGCAGGTTGAACCTGTCGCTTAATACATAATCTGTTGTTGTCCTGATTGAAAATATCCTTTGCCCTGCCACAGGCTGGTTAACATCTTCTATAAGTTTACGGGAAATAGTCTTATTATCCCTTATTGAGAAGTCCAACCTTATATTAAGGTCGCTGGTAAGCGGACGGCGACGACCACCTGTTTTGAGTATTATCTGTACATCATCAAAACGGTACCCGGCACCTATAATGAATTCATTATTTCGCACATCTGCAACCTGGTTATTGGCAAGGTTAAGGCTTACAGTACGCGACTTTTTCCATTCGACGCGGGTGGTCAGGCTGTTCTTCCAGTTAAGGTCAATATTTAAAAGTGGACTGAACTGTTCATTTATAGTAACCACATTAAGCTCATACTCAGGGATGAAATTAAGGTTCAGATCCCTAATCCTGCTTATACCATCCTCCTCTTCATCATAATACAGGTTAGTGGTATATGAGCCTATAGTATATGTACTTCTGTACTGATGTGCAATATTTACTGAACGAAATATTTTTTGCACAAGCTCAAACTTCGACAAACCGTCAAAGTTTATTTTCCAGTTTGGCATCATTGATAATACACCAGGGAACATATCAAGGCTGACCTTCTCAGGATCTCTCTTCGAATATGCAGCCAGGAAAGCAGGTATAAGGACCTCTCTTGATGACAGCCCATAACCATTCTTATATGGACCTTCAATAGGATCACCTGTTTCAGGGTCAATATCCGGCTGGTAGGAAGGATCAATTTCCTGCCTTCCCTCGGCCTTTCTCCTGGAAATAATTATTGTATTATCCTTAAATTTCTCAAATGTTTCTGAAACATACAGGTTGTCCTCGCTTATCTTCTCAAAAGCTGTCCCCCATGAAAATATTGTTATAGAGAAATTACCTGACGTAACCCTGTTCCTCAGGCTATCGGGGAAATTACCATTACGGTCGGCACGGTAGTAGGCTGATTCTGATTGTGCAAACCTCCTGTCTGCTGTAAGGTCAATGCGCATACCGGGAAAGGGCTCCACAGTACTTCGTATACTAAATGTTTCATTCCTGTTTGTTACAGCAGCAGTATTTAGTAAAGTATCAGTTGTAATCCAATTATTACCCAGGGCTTTCTCAAAAAAATCAGGATCACTATATCCTGCAATGAATCCCCATCCGGGAGCAAACACATCATTGGTCTTTGTCATACCAAGGTATTCTGACTCAGGTGTAAACCCTGGCAGTATCTGTCCCTGGTCTATTCTATATGTAGCAGAAATATTACGTACACCCATCATTGCCCTCACAAGATATTCCCCTGCCACAATAAGAGGGTTTCTCTTTTTCTCTATCTTGCCTTCAATTTCTATTCTTCCATTATCAATATCTTCTGATGAGGTAAAAACGACCTTGCTTTCTGATTCAATTTCCACCTTTCCTTCCACCTGCGTACCATCTTCTTTAAACACTCTTACTTTCACATCGTCAGTTCTGAGGTTATGGTATATATTCTTTCCCCTTCCAGCAGTAAAATCCACCCTCTCCCGTTTATAGGTCACTGTGCGATACTCCTTTTGCATCCTGCTTGTAGCACCCGGTCGTGTATTTCTTTCAATGTTCTTGAGGAACTTGGATTTATTATACAGGTTAGTCATATTTGCCTGTGCCGACATCTGTCCAGAGCTCGAATTTTTAATTGTGTTTCCAAGGTTAATATCCAGGCTGTCAGGATACAGTGGACCGGCCAGCCAGTCATAGCTTGCCCTGTATCGCAGGTTACCATTTAACCAGCTTAGAAGGGGCAGCTTATTAACAGGTATATTATAATTGATATTAATAATATGATTGTAATGAGTATTCCTTCCAAAATTGCGGAGGTTAATAAGGACAGAATCTTTCCATGCTTCATACTGATCACGGTATCTTTCCCTGTCAACCCCGCCCATTGGTTCATCAATTCTTGCAATATTCGAAGCTGTAAAATCTATCTTAAGTTGCTTGGTCAGGTCATACTTAATATCGTAGAATCTCATCCATTCAAAATCTTTTCTGAAAGTGGGTTTTATCTTTATAAAATCATTATTGATATTTCTTGTTCTTACTTCACTATAGTACCTGCTCAGGTCAGTTCTGATACCCACATGCCTTGGCATCAGGTAGAAATTTAAATCTCTAATAAGCCTGAAAATATTTCCTCTGAAAAGGTTAACATTCTTGAATGGTGTAATATTTTTTGGATTATTATCAAAAATATAATTTATACCACCCCTGTAATTTTTCTCCAGTTTTATCTCTGTATTTATATTGCTTCTGTATATCTCATTAAATGTATAATTAACAGAGAAATTTGAGATATCCCACGGGTATGATTTTTCCTTCTTTTTATTTATTCCGGCATTACTGACAGTAATAGTTTTTCTCTGTGTATAGTCCTCAGCAATAGTCTTCAGAGAGTCTCTTTGTTCCGGGTTCAGGTTCTCAAGTGCATCCTTGAATGGTATATCAGGATCAAGAGGATTATATTGCGGCTGAATATGGCTTTCGGAATATCCCAGGTAAACCGGTAATCTCACCCCTGCTTTCTCAGGGAAGAAACTTCCCAGTTCGAGGTTGGAAGACGCATCATATTTAGCTACCTGTTCCTTGCTCCTTTCATTAACCTTCATATCCAGGCTACCAAACCCTGGTGTACTTGTCTGGCCAACCAGGTCAATTGTACCCAGGTTTGCCAGCCTGGTCTGCAGCCGTGCATTGGCAGCCCATCCACCTTCTTCATTGAAATCGCTTAGTCTTAGCTCATTAACCCATACTTCACTTGATTTTGGCAGCCCATCATCATCACCTGTATTTCTTGTTTTTATAGGATTACGTACTCCAACCATTATTACCCTTACATTGCTGAGGTTGGGGTTGCCCGATACGCTGATCCTTGCATTTTCGTGAGGATAAATATAAATATCTGTTCTTGAAAGTGATGAGCCCTGGCGGTTCATCTCTGCGTTCCTGGCCTGCTTAGCCTCCTGGAATAATGACAGATCGATATTGAAGCTATTCTCTTTAGGCCATACTATAGCCCTTTCTTCATCATCGTCCTTATTATAATAACCCGGGGCTGTAAGTTTAAGGGGTAGCTCGTATTCATAGAAATTTCCTTTATAATCTGATCCTATTCTTATGAATACCGTTAACTCATTATCCATCAGCGGTTCACCAATTATCTCTTCTCCATGAACCTCCATCCTTAGCTTCCTGTACTGGCGTATATCAAGGTTGACATTTTTAAAAGCTGCCCTTGCATCGCCATCTTCAAGGTTATGTACACTTAATACCATTGACTGCTCATTAAGCTGTCTCAGTTGGGGATTAGAAGGATCAATTACTCTATCAAATCCTGGCGGAAGGACATAATTTACCGGTTCTTTACCGGCATTCTCCTCTATACTTACCGAGCTTATTTCAAAGCTGCCATCTTCCGGTTCAGGTACACTTACTCTTTCTCCTCCTTCGAGGAAGGAAATATTATATTTGCGCCATTCAGCCCTCACCAGGTCAAGCGTTGCAAGCCGCAGTATTAATTCCTGGTCGAATCCCCTCATGAACATACGCATAAACCTTATTGACTTAAAATCCTGGATATTTCCGATAACACGAGAATAGTCAGTTACAGGTATTTTAAACTGGTACCATTTGACAGTTGACTGATCACCATTGGCAAATGTTGCAGTATAATCCCTCTCATCAACAATATAGTTCTTACCTACCTCCATATCTTCAGGTCTCATGCTTACCCTGTACTGGTAATAACTTTCCGTTTCGCTGAGAGTATTGTCCCTGTTTATATCTTCCATATCAGGCATTGTTGATCCACTGGTAGGGTAATTTTCTTCACTCATCTCCGAGGTCGGCGAATTTCCATCCATACCATTATATTTCTTGTATCTTTCCAGTATTCCCAGCTGCCGGCCATCATAATCGGAGCCCCTGAAGTAATGAAAATCATCATTGGATGGATCGTCCTGTATCTCATTAAGTACATCCTGGTTAACAATACTGGAAACCTCCTCCAGATAGGAGCTAAAAAAAGAATGCTCATCCTCATTGGATAAACCGTCCAGGCCCACATCCTGATATTTCCTTGATTCAGGCACATTATCAAAAGCATGTACCACAGCCTGTACAGTCGGAACCCTGCCCCATGCAGTTGTATCCACATTTACTTCTTCCGGGCTAACAGGTAAACCGTTCTCAAAAGACTTTCTTGAATCACGAAGGATATCTTCGGATATATTACCAAGATTAATATACAGGTCTCCCCCGCTACGCATTGGATCTTCGTTAAAGGGATCCATCAGCCAGAATTTTATATACTGTATATTTGCTGTTTCGAAATCGCTGGTCAGGATCTCCCTCATTATACCACCCCATCTTTTCTGGGGATCATTAAGTAATCCCTCCTGGTTTATCCCTGATGAATATGCTGTGGGTGTTGTTTCATAGTTATAAGGCCCTTTTTCTTCAGGATAGAAAGCAAGGTTTAGAACAGCTATATTTGTAGGTATACCTGAAGGGCTTTCTTTAAAAGGGAACAGCTCGTTCTCATATATCTCCCTAACAAAATGACTTGATTGTAGATCAGGGTTGTTTTTTATATGATCGGGGGTTGTCAGTCCATTTCGCAGGAACAGCGGATCTATAACATACCAGTTTAGTTTAGACCGGTTAAAACCACTGGTCCAGTCATTATTAAGCCTTGCCTCAGGGAAGAGATTATCCTGACCCTGTGGTACACTTGAAAGCACCCATGCATTATAGGTTTTCATATCAAGAGGTATCTCACTGGCCTCAAAATCATCAATATACGAATTACCGGCAGAGCTTATTGCCTTTGAATGACCCGGTATAAGGTGAGCAAACTCACCAAAAAAGGTCACTGATGAGGGGTCTTTTGTTTCGATAAAAGGCAGTGCATCTACCATTTTTGTAAGAAATTGCGATTCAGAGCGGTATGATGTATTTAAACCCAGGATGGTGTTGGATATAGGCTCCTCGCCAAAATTCACCTTCTGTGTATAAGGCCTTTCATTAAGGTGAAGGATGGTTCCCCCAATATTAAAATCATTGGATATTTTATAATCAAGATGTGTACCTACCAGTG
>DOZA01000305.1 GCA_003518245.1 Bacteroidales bacterium
CTCAGCTGATTCAAGCGATCCCTTTATACTTTCTTCCCTGGCTTTAATAGCCTGCATAATAGGTTTCCATGCAAATGCCCTTAGCACTGCCAATAGTATAAGGAAAATAATTGTCGTCCAGACTATTGTTCCCAGTTCAGGTGTTGTCAGACTGTTAGCTAATATCATAATTCAAAATTTTTTCAAATAAAAAGGCAGCGCTGTGACCAGCCGTCACAGGCTGCCACCAATCTTACTCTGCAATAAGAGCCACAACCACTGCAAAAAGGGCAACCCCTTCAATCAGTGCAGCAGAAATAATCATTGCTGTCTGGATCTTGGATGCTGCTTCAGGCTGGCGTGCTATTGCTTCCATAGCCTGACCACCAATCCTACCGATGCCTATACCAGCACCTATTGCTGCAATTGCTGCTCCTATCGCTGCCAAAGTACCTGTCATAATTTTAAAATTTAGTTTGACAATATTTAGTTTAATGTTGTTCCTGTACAGCCAACCCTATAAACAGAGCCGACAGTAATGTAAAAATATAAGCCTGCAAAAAGGCCACCAGAAGTTCAATACAGTACATAAACAGAACCATGATTATTGAAACCGGAGAAAAAGCCACCGATTTGAAAATGAATATCAGACCCACAAGGCTCAGCACTATGATATGTCCTGCTGTTATGTTAGCAAACAAACGAATCATTAGAGCAAAAGGCTTTGTTATAACTCCTATTAACTCAACAATAGGCATTAATGGTAATGGAACTTTAAGCCACCATGGTACCCCAGGCGTATTAAAAATATGTTTCCAGTAATTCTTTGTTCCCGTGAAATTAATTATGATCATTGTAAAAGCGGCCAGGGTAAATGTAACTGCTATATTACCTGTAACATTTGCCCCGCCGGGAAAAAAAGGAACCAGACCCATAAGGTTATTCAATAATATAAAGAAGAAAACTGTTAGGAGGTATGCCATATACCTTGAGTATTTCTCTTCACCGATATTAGGTATAGCAATATCATCCCTGACAAACAGGACTACGGGTTCCAGAAAACCCTGTATACCTTTTGGTTCACTTATACCAGTCTTACGGTAAGAATTAGCCAGGGAAATAAAAAGCCATAATAATATTACAGCTACCACGAGCATGGATGCCACATTCTTGGTTATTGACAGGTCAAGGGGCATGTTTTCTTCATTCACATGTCCTTCGTCATCAACCTCCACAATTTCACCCTCAAGGTCTCCTTCCTGCATTATCATGAAACCCCTGTAATGGTGACCGTGAGCAAGGTGCCTGGATGAGAAAATGTTTAGCCCGGCTGTTTTACTGTATACAATAACAGGCAGGTATATACTTACGTGATGACCATTAGGTAAAGTAAACAGGTGCCATTCATGAGAATCACCTATATGTTCAAAAATAAACTCACTGGGATTAAATTCTTCTTCCTCTGTTGCCTCATCACCATGATGATCTTCATTGGCAGACTCACTTATATTTTCATGCCGGTCCTTCGTTGAAGCATACAGTTCAGGCGAAAAAACTGCAAGACTGAAAATAATCGAATATATTAAAAAAATGCTCTTAAACTTCAAGCCTGATCTTGTTTTAAAGATTTAATTTTCAATACCTTAACTATACCCAAGAGAAGGTAAATTGTGAATGCTAAATATAATAAAAAGAATAATATGATATAAGCGGTTCCGGTATTTTTCATGACAACGAAATATAAAACAGCGAATATCACTGTGAGAATAAACTTAAGACCAACAGCTCCAGCTGTATAAAGGGGCTGCCTGTCGGCATTGGCCCTTGTTCCCATAAGGAAAATAAAAAAGGCCAGGGCGGCAATAAGAGGGAATATTATACACGGAAGTAAAATATCGGGTAAGCTTAAATCAACAGGTAAGATACTGATGGCTGCCAGTGATATAGCAAATGTAATAATTGAATATATTAAAAGCCTGATGAATATCTGCCTCTGGTTCTTCATTGGCTTATTTTTTCCGGATAAAATCTTTCAGTGCTGTATATAATGCTATAATAACACCGAGAAGTGAAAGTAATGCAGTATAAAGGGGTTTATCTCCGCCTCTTCGTTCATCCAGTTTGACACCGACATAGGTCATTAACCCAATAATGACGATCATCTGGAAGGCCATACCCGTATAGCGGGTATAGTTTTTCAGATCATCATTCTTCTTTGGCGGTTTCTTTTTGGGTGATTGGTTGTTTTGTTGTTCTTGCTCTTGATTGCTGCTCATTATCATCAGTCATATTACAATTACCAGTAAACCTGGCTCCCGGTTCTATTGATAATTTATCAGTTATGATATCACCGTTTATACGCGATGATATCTTGAGTGTGAGCAACTGGCTTACATTTATTTTACCATCCACTTCTCCGGATACTTCAGAGTTTTTGCACAGTACTTCTCCTTTTACCTTGCCGGTATTTCCAATAACAACTTTCCCCTTTGTTGACAGGTTACCTACCAGTGCCCCATCTATCCTGATATCGCCTTCTGACTTAATGTCACCGGTAATTTCCGTTCCATTACTTATCAGGTTAATAGTTGAATTTTCCGTTTCATTCACCTTTGCCATGACTTTGATAATTAATTTAAAGAGATAACTCTTAAAGTTAAAAAGTATTGTATCAAAAATAAGTATTTATTTGCTTTTTGTGTCGTATGCCCATTTTAAATATACTGAGCCCCATGTAAATCCTCCTCCAAAAGCTGCCAGTATAATATTATCACCTCTTTTCATCCTGTTTTCATATTCCCACAGGCATAAGGGTATTGTAGCTGTCGTGGTATTTCCAAACTTCTGGATATTAATCATAATCTGTGATGGATCAAGGCCCATTCTTCTGCCTGTTGCATCTATTATCCTCAGGTTAGCCTGGTGAGGCACCAGCCAGGCTACATCATCAGATTTCAGGTTATTTCGTTTCATCACCTCCACAGCCACATCTGCCATATGCGACACAGCAAACTTAAATACTGTTTGTCCTTCCTGGTACACAAAGTGTTCGCGTGCATCTACTGTTTCGTGAGATGCAGGTCTTGCCGACCCCCCGGCTTTCATATACAAATAATTCTTTCCCGAACCATCGGTATGAAAGAGGTGATCAATTATCCCAACATCATCTGTTGTTGGCTCAATAAGTACAGCCCCTGATGCATCACCAAAAAGTGCGCATGTGGTCCTGTCTTCATAATCTGTTATTGACGACATTTTATCAGCACCCACAAGCACAACTTTTTTATACCGCCCTGATTCAACGTATCCGGCTGCTGTCTGCAGGGCAAAAATGAAACCGGAGCAGGCAGCATTAAGATCAAAACTAAATGCATTCTTAATACCCACCTTGTCGGATATGATATTTGCCGTTGCCGGGAAAGGCATATCAGGTGTTACGGTTGCACAAATCAGAAGGTCTACTTCTGCAGGTGATGTACCTGTTTTTTCAAGCAAGCCTTTTACGGCTTCCGCACCCAGTACAGAGGTGCCATGATTTTCGCCCTTCAATATTCTTCTTTCTTTTATCCCAACCCTCTGCATTATCCATTCGTCAGAGGTGTCAACCATGGTTGCCAGCTCGTCATTTGTCAACCTGTATTCCGGAAACCATGCGTTTACTCCTGTTATTGCAGCTCTTATTTTTTCCATTTTATATCTCTTCAGTGATTTTAGTTGCAAGATCAGCGTTTATTACATCTCTTGTCTGCAGTATCATATTCATAACGGCCCTGCGACGTGATATACCATGTCCAATAACAACATTTGCGTTTATCCCGATAACAGGTGTACCTCCAAAGTTTTCAAAATTTAAACATTCAAAAAAATTGTCTTTAAGCTTTCTCTCTTTATAAATTGAATAAAAGGCTTCTCCCTGTTTAATAATGATATTACCCGTAAAACCATCGCATACTACCACATCGGTCATTTTTTCAGTAAAAAGCACATTACCTTCAATATTACCAACAAAGTTAACAGCCGGATTATCCTTGAGCAAATCATATGCAGCCCTTACTGCAACTGGCCCTTTGGTTTCTTCCTCCCCTATATTCAAAAGACCTACTTTAGGGTCCTTTATCCCAAGTACATATTTCGCATACAGGCTACCGAGTTTTGCATATTGAAGCAGTACATCTGGTTTTGAATCCGGGTTTAGGCCTACATCCAGCAGTACAGACCTGCCACCGTCCGAGGTTGGAATGGCTGTGACCAGTGCCGGACGGAACACCCCCGGGATAACATTCACAGTATAACTTGCTCCTATGAGCATAGCCCCGGTATTACCTGCGCTGGCAAAACCATCAATATCGCCTGCTTTCAGGAGCTTGTAACCCACAGCAATACTGGAATTTTTTTTCTGTGTGAAGGCACGGGCAGGGTGTTCACCCATCTCTATCACTTCGGTTGATGGTATAACATCAAAATTAGAAAGGTCTATACCTTCCTTTATTGCCCCTTCCCTTATTACCTTCTCATCGCCTATAAGGACTATTCTCTCTCCCGTCTTAAGGGACCCCAGGACATCAAATGCACCTTCCAGGATTGCCCCGGGTGCATAATCTCCGCCCATTACATCAAGCCCTATCTTCATAAGCTACTTTTTACTTAGCAGAAATATCCTTCTCAACGGCCAGTTTGCCACGGTAATGTCCACATTCAGGACATACTCTGTGAAACCTTACGGCCGCACCGCAGTTTGAACAGATCGATAGTGCAGGCTCTGTAGCTTTATAATGAGTCCTGCGTTTATCTCTTCTTGTCTTCGACGTTTTTCGTTTAGGATGTGCCATCTCTTCAGTATTTCTAATTATTAATATTCCTTAATTTTTCCAGTTCTTTCCATCGTGGATCAACATCATTATCTTCTCTCTGTACCAGGTGTTGATTAAGTTTTTCTAACATTTCAGGATTACATGTACTGTTACCATTTTCATCATCAGGATGCATTTTCTTCAAGGGTAAACCCAGATGAGCAAACTCGTAAAGCAGCTGGTCTAAAATAAACTCTGTCTCTCCGTGGGCTATCATTATAACCTGGTCATCAACCTCCTCCCATTGCTCGCCAAACTTAACAAGCATACTGTCACTGGTATGAATCTCCTGAGTATACAGGTCAAGACACCTGTCGCATACAAGTGTTACTCTGCCGGTAATCTCAACTTTGATTTCCATATGGGCCGAACGTTTAACAAGCTTTACTTCCGCCTTTAGTTCTGCCTCATGAATCTCAGATCTCTCAAAAGTAGCAAAAAAAGTGCTATCGATTTCAAAATCATACAGATGATTACCTTCTTTCAATCCCTTTAATGGTATGCTGTATATACCCTTCATCATGATTCAAAATTGGTGTGCAAAAATAAAAAAGCTTATTCAATAATTAAAGACATTAGCGAAAAAAGTAGGAAAATACGTGATAAGGTGACATTTATCGGTAAAAAACCTCATTTTACCGATTTATGATACCATCTCCATGATGGTATTAATTATTTTTGAAACAATAACAAAATAATGAGTCATGGAACGTAAAAATCATAATCCCGGATGGAGCATAGGTATTTTCCTTATAGTGTTGGGCTTATTCCTTGCCGGGGTATTCATGGATGTATTGAACCTGGATAATCCCAGAGAGTATTTCGTATGGCCGATGTTGTTGATCTTTATAGGAGTACTCTCCTTTTTCCATAGTAATCCGGCATTCGGAATAATAACTATTGCTGTAGGTGGATATTTCCTATTCCCACGAATAGATTTTGAGCTGCCTGCTGTTTATGAGAAATTATACTGGCCATCAACCATAATACTGGCCGGGCTGGCAATGATAATATCCGGTATCGTAAGGAGATACAGGAAAAACTAAAGAAATATATTGTTGAACTTAAGAATAATAAAAAATGAGACATCATTCGGACTTTGAAAACAAACCCCACCGCAGCTATTCATCAACCAGTAAGATAGCGATAGGTGTGGTGCTTATACTTCTTGGCTTTATGCTGGTAATCAGGAATGCCGGTCTTATGCCGGATTATTTCCAGGATATAATTTTCAGCTGGCAGATGTTACTGATAGCAATTGGTTTTGTGATGACACTGGGTACAGGTAATAAAATTCCCGGGCTTATTGTTATGGCAGTAGGAGGTTTCTTTATCTTGCCTGAGGTGTTTGATATTCCTTTCAGGACTTATCGTCTCTTCTGGCCTGTGGTTCTGATTTTAGTGGGTGTTATCGTGATATCTAATGCCCGGTGGTTCAGGAGGGAGAACTGGATGTCAGAATCAAGCACCTCGAGCGATGTAATTGATATGGTAAACATTTTTGGTGGTGGGGAAAGACGTATCCTGAGCCAGAATTTCCAGGGTGGTAAAATTTCATGTGTTTTTGGTGGCGCCGAGCTTGATATGACCAGGGCAAAGCTGGCTGAAGGGACAACCGAAATTGAGATATCCTGTGTATTTGGCGGGGTATCATTTATTGTTCCCCCCGACTGGAACGTTATAATTGATGTAACATCTGTACTGGGAGGATTCTCTGATCAGCGAAAAGGAACATCATCAGCAATAGATATGTCAAGAACACTTATTATTAAAGGTGCTGTAGTATTTGGTGGAGGTGATGTAAAAGGTTACTAAGAAATGTTCCATCCTATAATCAGCAAAAGAAACAGGTTTTTTATTTACTGGCTGATCTGGCTTATAATAGGACTGGGTCAGTCAGTACTAATCATTTACACAACTGAGCTCACTGTTTCTACATCATTCAGTGATGGTTTTTTCTCTTCAATAATATTTGCAGTCATAGCCCTTACGCTATGGTTCCCTGTAAAACAGTTCAGTTCAGGTAAGAATACAATTATTATAGCTATAGTCAACCACCTGTTGATGGCTCTTATTGCTCTTGCTTTATGGATGTTCCTGACCAGGTTCCTGGTGCTGGCCATGTTTACTGAAAATGATGATTACCGTTCATTCTGGTCTGATTCACTCTATTACCGGATTGGAGCGGCCGCATTTATGTATACTGTGATTATACTTACATATTATCTGATGATCAGCGTTGATAATATTGCAAAGAAAAATATGAGGGAAGCCAAACTGGAAAATATGCTGAAAGAGACAGAGCTGATGATGCTGCGATCACAGATAAATCCCCATTTTCTTTTTAACAGCCTGAATTCAATAAGCTCACTGACAATATCAGACTCTGAAAGGGCCAGGGAAATGGTGATTAAACTATCCGATTTTATGAGGTATGCCCTGTCCAGGAAACAGGACAGGACGGTTACCCTTGAAACTGAACTTGAAAACCTCAGGTTGTATCTTGATATTGAAAAAGTAAGATTCGGGGAAAAGCTGGTGCTTGAAGAAAATATAGAGGACGAATGCATGCCAGTAAAAATACCAAATATGATACTGCAGCCTCTCTACGAAAATGCTATAAAGCATGGTGTCTATGAAAGTACAGAGATAGTGCGGATTAAACTTAATGCCAGAAGGACAAATGCTGCAATTAAGATTAGTATAGTTAACAATTTTGACCCGGAAAGTATACCTGCGGGTGGTACCGGAACAGGTTTGCTGAATGTTAGTCGCCGGCTTGAATTATATTATAGTGACAGGGCATGGCTCAAGACCACCAAGGAGGATAATATTTTTACTGCTGAATTATACATACCTGAACAAACAGATATCAGATCATGAATGATAAAGATAAAATTACAGCCTTAATAATAGAAGATGAAGAACCGGCCCGGAGTATTATCAAACATTATCTCCGGAATCATGATTCAGTTGAGTTAGTAGGTGAATGCCCTGACGGATATTGCGGCTTGATGAACATAAAGGAATTGAATCCTGATCTTATCTTCCTGGATATACAGATGCCCAAGCTTACAGGTTTCGAATTGCTCGAGGTGCTTGATGAAAAACCGGAGATAATTTTCACAACAGCATTTGATGAATATGCAATAAAAGCTTTCGACATGAATGCAGTGGATTATCTTCTCAAACCATTCCCAAAAAAACGTTTTGATGAAGCCGTAGAAAAGGCAATTACAAGGATAAGGAAAGGGGGAAATATGAAGAACAAAATACAAAAACTTACGACAGAAAGAGCTGATGGCTCTGAGCCCCTGAACAGGATAGTTATACGTAAAGGAAACGCTATCAGCTTTATTCCCGTTAAGAATATTCGTTATATGCAGGCTGAAGATGATTATGTTATGATCTATCATTTAAACGGGAAAGCACTGAAACAGCAAACCATGAAATATTACGAAAACAGTTTGCCCCCGAATGAATTTATACGCATGCATAGGTCATACATTGCATCTATTGAACATATAAGCAGGATTGAACCCTATGGTAAAGAAACATATATTGCCGTTATGAAAGAAGGTGAAAGGCTGCCCGTCAGTCGCACGGGTTATAAGAAACTAAGGGAAAAGATCAGTTTCTGAATTCAGCGTTTCAGGCGGTTTGAGCGTGCCCACTTACCTGTATAAGATTTCCATGGCCTGTACCTTTTAACCCATATTACAGGAACGGGGTCATAGCCGTGAGTGCCTCCGGGCCGGCACCTGCTGAAACGGTTTGTCGCAAGTAAAAAGCCCCTGAAAGGACCATGTAGCCTTAAAGCATCGATAGCATATTTGGAACAGGTCGGGGTATGCCTGCAGGAGGGCCCTGTAAGTGGTGAAATAAACCACCTGTAAAGGTAAAGTGGTACCAGTAAAAGGTATATAAGTATTTTTTTCAATATTGAAATATTTCAACTCAAAGATACTGCTAAAGATATAGAAAGGCTTTCTGCTACCTGTTTACGTCTATTTCTTCCCGACGTATTTCTTGATATCCGGCCAACAGTAAATAGCCTTATAAACTGCCCAAAAATAGTAAGAGCCAAAAACCATACTTCAAGACCCGGTTTATATTCAAGATATTCCGCGCCTGAAAAATAGATACCGGTAGCCAGCTTCGACGCCTGAAAAGCCAGTTGCCGGTTTTTTCAAATTCATGTACGAGGGCCATAGATCAATAAGTTATTTGAATGGCCAAATTCATTAAAATATTCAGAAACTGTATTTCATTCTTATAAATATCAGGTTGGCCCTTGTTCTTTCATCATCCAGTTCAGCATTGAAATGTTGCCATATAAAAGAGAAATCAAGATTTTCAGCCAGTGATATATCTATTGAAGGCCCGGCATAAAAACCCTCCAGATCAGGATACCATATTGCTGAGGCGCCAATATTAAACAATGATGTTATTGGGTAAGTTATGCTCCCGAACAATGAAAATTTAGAGAAAGCTAGAGACTTGGCTGAAAGATTTTCTGAATAAAAATCGTTAAAAGAACTTAATAAGAGAGGCTTATTACAATACATTGCCTGTATCTGCATCATCCCGGTGCCTGAGAACCCACGGTCCAGGCCTATTGTAAAAAGCCCTGTTCCTGTAGTATCTGAAAAATTGTCTTTGGCCTGAAACCAGCTTATCTCACCCCTGAAAGAGGTGCTGCCGAATCCACCTGACCATCCCGTCCCGAAAACAATATCTTCATCGTCAACCACGCCTGACAGAAACTGTATATCATATCCCAAAATATTAAACCTGTACATTGCTGCAAGAGTAAGATCGTCTTCACTATCGAGTGCTGCTGCAAGCTCAAGGCTTGAAGAATAACTGGGATAAATCTGCAATCTTACGGCATCACTTCCCGGCCTTTCCGGGTAATCGACATCAAAATATGAATAGGTATTAAAAACGTCATTGGGATTCCATACTATTGTTTGCCCCCAGTTTATTCTCTGCCGCCCTGCCCTTAACTGCACAGGCCCCATGGTTATATCAATCCATAAACGGTCAATCTTCGAATTCAGGATAAAAGAATTTTCGCTTAGAATATTCGCTGTAAGATCCATCAAGCCATTATCTGCATCCAGCCTGTCAGCATACATAGGGTCAAGTTTTACCATATCACCCGAAAAAAACCTGTTCCTGATATCTACTGCAAAAGTAAGCTTTGATCCCGCGTATAACCTGAAATTTAACCTGTTATGCACCAGCTTGTCATTAATCCAGTCTTCTTCAATATCTTCAAAGATCATACTCTGCATATTGCTTACATAACCATTCAGGCTTGACTGTAAGATCTTATCCTGCCCCTTCAGGTAGCCCGTACTAAATATTATGAATATTATAACCAGAATTTTTAAGCGCATACTATTTTTTTATTTCATCAGATACCACCTTGCCGTCTTCAAGGGTTATTACTCTCCTGGCTTTTTTTACAACCCTGGCATCATGTGTTGAGAAAATAAATGTGATATTCTCCTCCCTGTTAAGCTTCTCCATAATATCCAGGAGGTTTTCGGTAGCTTTAGTGTCGAGGTTTGCAGTAGGCTCATCTGCCAGCACAAATCTGGGCTTCGAAGCCAGTGCACGTGCAACTGCCACCCTCTGCTGCTGTCCTCCCGACAACTGTGAAGGCTTACTGTTAATACGGTCTTCGAGGCCCACTGCCTGCAGTAATTCTATCGTTCGCTTATCTCTCTCCTTACGTGGCCATTTCTGTAGTGACATAATAAACTCTATATTCTCTTTCGCGGTAAGCACAGGTATAAGGTTATATGACTGAAAGACAAAACCTATATTTCTCATCCTGAAATCAATGATAGTTGACGATTTCAGGCTTGCCAGGTTAGTATTGTTAACCATTATTTTGCCCCTGGTTGGCATATCCAGGCCGCCAATCATATTCAATAATGTAGTTTTACCTGAACCCGAAGGGCCTACAATAGCAGCAAATTCTCCCTCATTAAAAGTTAGGTTCACATCATTTACAGCATGCACTTCAACATGAGTGGTGTTGTAAACCTTATGTACGTTATTTAATTCAAGTACTTTCATTTTTCCTTAATATTATATTTTTA
>DOZA01000383.1 GCA_003518245.1 Bacteroidales bacterium
TGGTAAAGGGTAAGGGATTTAATGTTTGTGACAATTCGGAATATGTAGGGGGGATAGTTGCAAAAGGCTGTGCAGGATATTCAAGGAAGGATCTGGATAAGCTTACTGATTTTGTTAAAAGACCACAGGTTGGCGCTGGGGGGATGGTTTATGTAAAGTATAATACTGATGGCTCTCTTAAATCATCAGTTGATAAATTTTATGATAACGAGGAACTTAAAAAATGGGCTCAATCAATGGAAGCTGTACCTGGTGACCTTATAATGGTATTATCAGGTGAAAGGTTACATACACTAAATGCACTTTCAGAGCTCAGGATTGAGATGGGTAACAGGTTGAAAATGAGGGATCCCAGTGAGTTCAGGCCTTTGTGGGTTGTGGATTTTCCACTGTTGGAATGGGATGATGAAACACAGAGATATTATGCAATGCACCATCCGTTTACTTCACCAATACCCGAAGACCTGCATTTACTGGCATCAGATCCGGGTAAAGTAAGAGCGAATGCCTATGACCTGGTGGTTAATGGTGTGGAAATAGGGGGAGGATCAATCAGGATACATAAAGCTGAAACACAAAAAAGTATGTTCAGGGCACTTGGCTTTACTGATGAGGAGGCCAAGTCACAGTTCGGATTCCTTATGGATGCTTTCAGGTATGGGGCCCCGCCACATGGTGGCATAGCATTTGGTTTCGACCGATGGGTGTCACTTTTTGCTGGCTCAGAAACAATCAGGGACTTTATCGCCTTTCCGAAAAACAATGCCGGTAGGGACGTAATGATTAACTCTCCATCAGCAATTTCGAAGGAGCAATTAGATGAATTGCACCTGGAAATAATAAAAAAGGGAGTATGATCTATACTCCCTGTGATAGAATAAAATATCTGAATTACTAGAAGGCATATCCAAAACTGAAACCAAATGCTACAGAAGCTGATGTCTTGTTTTCAATATCCAGGTCGAATATATCCTCTGATGCACCATCGAATGTCCATTTCTGACTCTTCACACCGAGACCTGTAAATACATCAAGGGCAAATCCACCATTCGTTATTAGCTGATAACCAATAATCCCATTAAAATTCATCTTCATCATATTAATCTTATCGGACGAGTTATCTTTGCTTGTAATGGAAGCATTGGCATAGGAGAAATGTGGTCCAACATATAATCCTTCAGGAGCCTCAGAGTCCCGGCTCAGAAAAAACTTATATATTAACTGCCCCCTGTACCCACTGGTTTTGATTCCACTTACATCCTCACCTTCATTGGTAAGTTCATCAAGGTTGAGTAAAAGACTTGGCCCCAGGTACGAAGCTCCTATTGTAACAGATTGTTTAGTAAGTGTCTTGGCTTCAAAAAGGACCTTGTATTCTCCCGTTAATGGAAGAATTACAACCCAGAATGGTCCCCCAAGGGCAGCGATAGGATTTGTTTTTACAACAAATTGCTGAGAAGAACTTTCATCCTGAGCCATTGTTCTGGAAAAACTGAGCAAAAGGATAACTACCACCAGTAAAATGTTTCTTAGAACTTTCATAATTTCTTTAATTGATTATTTTTAATATACTTAGTAACAAAAATATTAAATTGTTAGATATATCCTAGGATATGATATGATTTTATTAATACACATGAATTAATAATGCCTGGAAGGAAGAATAATAAGCAGGGATATAAAGAATAATCAGGCTGGTTTACCAATCAGTGTGGCTGAGGTACAATCTGTGATCCTGATTTTCACATAATCACCAGGCTGGTGTTTGCCGGCCGGGAATACTACTACTTTGTTTTGTGAGGTTCTTCCGGAGAGATCGTTTGTAGATTTTTTTGAGAAGCCCTCAACAAGCACTTCATATACTTTACCTATATCCTTTTTCTTACTCTTCAGTGATAATTTATTTTGCAGTGCTATTATTTCATTCAGGCGTTTTGTCTTTACCTCCCCGGGAACATCATCAGGGTACTTCCTTGCAGCTTTGGTGTCAGGTCTTTCATTATACTTGAACATATATGCAAAATCATATTCTGCCCATTCCATAAGGCTAAGGCTATCCTGATGGTCTTTCTCTGTTTCAGTGCAGAAACCTGAAATCATATCGGTTGACAACGAACAGCCTGGAAGTATTTTTCGTATGGCCCTTATCCTGTTCATATACCATTCCCTGTCATACTTCCTGTTCATCAGTTTAAGTATACGGCTGCTGCCACTCTGTGCCGGCAGGTGAATATGTTTACATATATTATTATACCGGGCCATTACCTCCAGTACATCATCAGACATATCCTTGGGATGTGATGTAGAAAAACGAACTCTTAGCAGGGGATTTACCCTGCCTGTCATTTCCAGTAATTCAGCAAAGCCGGTTTTCTGCCCCTTAGTATCCCATGAATATGAATCTACGTTCTGTCCCAGGAGGGTCACTTCCCTGAACCCTTTATCAATCAGGTCCATGATCTCTTTAATGATGGTTTCCGGATCACGGCTGCGTTCGGCTCCCCTGACATAGGGTACCACACAATAGGTGCACATATTATTGCATCCCCTCATTATTGACACAAATGATGAAACACCATTCCTGTCAAGCCTAAGCGGTGATATATCTGCATATGTTTCTTCTCTTGAAAGCAAAACGTTTACCGCTTTATGTCCTTCATATGCTTCACCTATTAATCGCGGAAGATCGCGGTAAGCATCAGGACCTACAACTATATCAACCATTTTATCTGCTTCCAGAAGCTGTTCCTTAAGCCTTTCGGCCATGCATCCAATTATACCTATTAAGGTGCCCGGTTTTTTCTGCTTCTGCTGCTTGAACAGGTCCAGGCGGCCCCACACCCTCTGCTCGGCATTATCCCTGACAGAACATGTATTCACAAGTATAAGGTCAGCATCATCCATACTGCCAGTTACATTAAATCCTTCATCTTTCAGTATGGATATAACCACTTCGCTGTCAGCCACATTCATCTGACACCCGTATGTCTCTATGTATAATTTTCTGGACATCTGATATTTAACCTGGTGAATATAAATTTTGTTCAAGGTGCAAAAATAATAAAGACAAACGAGAAACGACGAAAGACGAACAATAAAAGACAACGGCAAATGACGAAGGACAAAAGACAAAAGGGGGACAGGTAGAATCGCCATGCCTGGCGTCTATACCACAGTCTTTATTCCCCATACATGGAATATGGGTATGATTCCGGTTTTACACCCCTTTCCTTATTGGGTTTTTGGGACATTGTGAATATTATTTTGCCTCCTTGTTGGAGATCTTCATGTGTAAAATAATTCTTATCCATTTTCTTCCCGTTAAACCTTATATCATCTATATAATATGCATTGCTGTCGTTTCCCTCTGCAATAATTTCAAGGGTGTTGCTCCCAGGCATTTCAACAGTCATTTTATCAAACAGGGGGGATCCGATCACGTACTGGTCAGTTCCCGGACATACAGGGTAGAAGCCCATAGCGCTGAAAACGTACCATGCTGATGTCTGCCCGTTATCTTCATCACCGCAGTAGCCATCGGGTGCATAGTTATAAAGTTTGTTCATTACCTTTCTTGCATGATACTGTGTTTTCCACGGTGCACCTGCATAATTATACAGGTAAATCATATGTTGAATGGGCTGGTTCCCATGAGCATAATTACCCATTCCCGCTATTTGCATTTCCCGTATCTCATGTATGACAATGCCATAATATGAATAATCAAATACTGGAGGTACCTGAAACACCGAATCGAGCTTGGCAATAAAATTTTCATTACCTCCCATAAGGTCCACCAGAT
Source organism: Bacteroidales bacterium (assembly GCA_003518245.1). Lineage (GTDB taxonomy): Bacteria > Bacteroidota > Bacteroidia > Bacteroidales > VadinHA17 > UBA9300. Next base: position 3,803 of record DOZA01000383.1, read on the forward strand.
TGTCTATATCATGAAAGACACTCCATGTATAATGCCAACTGTTACCTTCGGTGAACGCATCGCCCCATTTGTATGGGCTGAATGGAGACTGGAAACTACCGTCGTAGTTTCTACCCCTCATCAGTTTTCTCCCGGAATCGAAAACATTCACGTAATTACCAGCCCTGTTTTTATAAACCTCAAGTTCTTCTTCTGGTTTGCCCAGCTCAAGTCCAAGCTTCCAGATGCAGAAGTCAGCATAGGCATATTCAAGAGTGCGTGCAGTATTTTCACGAATATCCACATCATAAGGTATATAGCCCAGCTTATTATAATACTCAGCACCATATCTCCCGACCGATTGTACGGGACCGTGGCCTTTAGTATTCTTGATCATTGCTTCGTAAAGCGTTTCTATATCATAACCCCTGATACCCTTAAGATAGCTGTCAGCAATAATTGAAGCCGAGTTGGAGCCGATCATACAGTTTCTGTGACCTGGACTGGCCCATTCAGGGAGCCAGCCACTCTCAAGGTACGTATTTACCAGCCCGCTCATTATATGGCTGTTCACTTCGGGGTACATAAGTGTAAAGAAGGGAAAAACAGCCCTGAATGTATCCCAGAAACCATTGTCTGTGAACATATATCCCGGCAGTACCTCACCATTATAAGGACTATAATGAACCATTTTACCTTCAGCGTTTATCTCATAGAATTTTCTAGGGAAGAGTAGCAGCCTGTATAGGCATGAATAGAAAGTACGTAACTGCTCATAGTTATCACTCTCAACCTTTATCTTTCCTAGCTCCCTGTTCCATATATCCTTTGCTTCATGCATGACTGTATCAAATGACTTTATACCGATCTCATTATTGAGATTTCTCTCAGCCTGTTCAGGGCTGATAAATGATGATGCTACGCGTGCATGTACAACCTCGTCTTTTTGAGTCCTGAAACCTATTATGGCTCCTGCATGAAAACCTTCAGCCTCATTTTCATTTAACCTCATCTCATTATTCAACCAGGTATGGGCATATTCAAACTCCTTATCAAATTCTATTACAAAATAATTATGAAAATTATCAGGCACACCTCCGCTATTGTTCCTGCAATAACCAATTATCTTTTTTTCATCAGGTAATATTTTAACCATTGAACCCCTGTAAAAGCCATCGATTATAACCCATGATGAGTCATTCTCAGGGAAGGTAAACCTGAAAACAGAAGATCTTTCTGTTGGTGTCAGTTCTACATTAATATCATAATCACCCAGGTATACACTGTAATAATAAGGTTTAACAGTTTCTGCCTTATGAGAGAACCATGACTCGCGTTCGTCCTCATCAAATTTAAGTTTACCTGTTACAGGCATTAATGAAAAAGCAGCATAATCATTGATCCATGGGCTTGGCTGGTGTGTTTGTTTTATCCCTCTTATCTTGTATGAATCATAAGAATAGGTCCAGCCATTTCCCATTTCTCCTGTCTGTGGGGTCCAGAAATTCATGCCCCATGGCAGTGCAATGGCAGGGTAGGTATTGCCGTTAGATAATTTAAATTCTGAGTCGGTTCCCATTAAAGGATTAACCATTTCCACGGGCTCGAAAGCTTCATCTGCCTGGCTGCCTGTACTGCAGGAGCTTATCAGTGCAATATAAAATAATATTATAAAGATGACTGCTAAATTATATTTCATTTTACTAATTAATATTACCGTTAGTCATTCGTCTTTTGCCGTTGGTCTTTCACCTTCCTATTCTATTTTTTGCCTTACCAGTTTGAATAAGTTAACTATTATAATTGCCAGCAATCCTCCAAATATTGTAAACAATACGGTAATTCCATTTACCAGTAAACCATAGGTAATCCCCGTCTCTTCACTCATATTAAAAAGAAGAAATAATTGCAATACAAAAAAATGAGTTGTACCTATACCCCCGGGGCTGGGAATAGCCCAGCCTATAGTGCCAATAAAAAGTACCACAAAGGCAAAATAAAGGTTCAGGTCTTCAGTTGAAGGAAGAGCTCTCAGGCAGCAGTAGTTCATCAATACCATCAGGAACCATATTATTATTGTCTGCAGTGTGAATATCCTTGATGATTTGATTCTGAATGTCTTTTTAACTGTAACCCAGAATTCTCCGATAAACACCCTTATCTTGCTCATGAGCCTGAATCGTCTGAATAGAAAAACAACAAGGGAGAGAAGTATAGCCGATACAAGTATAATAATAAATATCCTGATAAAATTTTGTTTAAGAGAATCAGCTATGCTTACTGTTGCTGATTTAAGCAGCCGGCCTAGCCTGCCAGACTCGAGAAGCAATATTATTATAACGGCCAGTACCAAGGTGATAAGGTCATAGATACGTTCTGAAATTACTGTACCAAAACTTTTAGATACAGGTATACCTTCTGATTTTTGTAGAGATGTGCACCTGATAATCTCACCAAGCTTAGGAGTGAAACTATTTATGAAAAACCCGAGGAGCATTGAATAAGATACATTCTTTATACTGGGTGAATCACCGTTATTTTCCATCAGTAATTTCCACCTGTAGGCCCTGAAGAAGAACATAATCAGGAGAAATACAATGCTAAGTATTATCCAGCTGGACCGGGCTGTTATGAGGAGGTCGAAGATTTCGTCCAGGGGTTTATTCCTGAGGGTAAGAAAAAGGAAAAAACCTCCTATTATAATTCCTGTTAAAGCATTAATAATATGTTTCTTCATACCAGAAGTATTTTTCCCGGAAGTACTATTAGCTGTTAAAGATAATAAATAAGAGATAATAAAAATATGCCGGTTTTTTAGCTCAGGGCAAGAGACATGATAATGGAAATTCTTTTCATAATCAGATAATTTAAAGCTTTGATGTAAATTAAGTGAATAATGTATTTTTTAAGATACATATATATCAGCTTTGAGCATGATACAAATTCATGCTTAAAAAATGAAAGATGGAAAAAATATTTGATCTCTTTATTTAAGCCTGAGATATACAGGGCGGTGATCAGATATAGCCCTGTAATAATCATTATAGCATTTGTCAGGCCTGTATACTATGGTGGTATCGATATTTGAGAATAACTCATCGCTCACACATATATGATCTATATGGCTTGGCCAGGAAGGATATGACCACCACGAATTACTGCCAGTGGCAATATCCATGTCAGTAAATAAAAAATTCTCAGGATCGTTTAAAATAGTCCAGAACACATTGGATTCGTATGTTGTACCGTTTATCTCATCGTTGAGATCGCCCAGCACAATGACAGGGTCATCCGGGTAATTTTCTGAGATATATTTATGTAAAGAATCAGTGGCGTTTCGTCTGCGTTCCTCATTTTCATTTCCGCTGCAGCATTTAAAGTGATTATTTATCAGAATCGCATCAATAGCAGTAGGTATATGGGTGACGTGTATTTCAAATGGCGGCCTGGGAAAAGACCAGGAATCATCCTCAAAGATTATTTTACTTTCAGCCTTATTAATACTTACTTCTGATTCCTTGTAAAGATATGCCAGGTTCCAGATAGAATTGTCAATAGGATAATATTCTCCTTCCCAGCCAGCAAGACTTTCTACAAGTTTATTAAAATCAGCCTCTGAACTTATTTCCTGGAGAGCAATGATATCAACGTTACTGCACTTAATTAATTCAGCTATCTGTCTTATTGTCTCCTGTCCAAGCTTCGGAAATTCCTGGATATTAAAAGTAAGGATGTCAAAGGTATTCTGCAATCCGGCGA
>DOZA01000346.1 GCA_003518245.1 Bacteroidales bacterium
TTAAAAATAAAAAAAACACTGATTTTAGTATAGAGTATGAAGATCAGCAAAAACTGCTTGAAATTGCAAGGGAATCTATAAGGTCATACCTGTACAAGGATAAATTGCCTGAAATAAAAGAATCAGAGATATCTACTGCGTTGCTCAATAAACTCGGGGCATTTGTAACCCTTAACCTTGAAGGCAGGCTGAGAGGTTGTATAGGCCGTTTTATGCCAACCGAACCATTATATGAGACCGTATTGGCAATGGCCAGGGAGGCAGCTTTTAACGATGCACGCTTTCTTCCTCTGACGAAGGAAGAATTTGAAGAAACCAGTATAGAAATATCAGTGCTGAGCCCACTCAGAAAAATTGAGGACATTAATGAGATAATACTGGGCAAACATGGTGTATACCTCAGGAAAGGAATACAATCCGGAACATTTCTCCCACAGGTTGCCAATAACAGGAACTGGACAGTAACTGATTTCCTGGGCCATATCTCACGCGACAAGGCCGGTCTTGGATGGACAGGCTGGAAAGATGCCGAAATTTATGTATATGAAGCATTTGTTTTCGGGGAGGAATAAATCTCATGTATCATGTTATAATTATAGGTATAATTTCAGGTATATTGTACTTACTGTCATTAACAGGCATTAAAACTGGTATTATCACCTCAAGGGAACATAAGGCTTTCTGGAATACTATTCTCCTTATTACTTTTTTTATAGCTGCCACAGCCGGCATTTTCCTGGCCCTGAAGTCTAATTATAAATGGGATATTAAGGGTGTTGAAAAGGTATTGAAATGGCATGTTGACTTTGGAATTGCTCTGTCACTTACAGCAATAATACACCTTACCTGGCACCTTGGCTATTTTAAAAGCCTGATCACAGGTGATAAAAAAAAGATTAGCAACTACGAATATGAGGTAAAAAGCAGGCATACAACAAGCTATTTCAGGATTATGCTCCTGCTGCTCGGATTTCTCTCGGGAACTGTACAGGTAATCTTCTTAAGAGAGATATTAAACCTGTCAGGAGGATATGAAATAGCTGCCGGAGCGGTTCTCACCTGCTGGATTTTGGTTTCTGCCCTGGGTGCAAAACTGGGTGGAACAAACAGGCCTACAAATACTATAGCCCTGACAGCCTTCCTGCCAGCCGGAAGTATTTTATCATTCCTCTTATATATTGTATTGTCCAAAGCATTAATTGAAGAGGGCGTTACCCCTGGAATAATATTTATACTGATAATTACACTCGTATCATTAATCCCTTTCTGCCTTCTTTCAGGTTATCTTTTTGTGAGACTATCATATAAGGCCAGTACTGACATCTCTCAATTACCAGGTAAATCATTTGCTATAGAAACAACTGGCAGTATGCTGGCAGGTATAATAATAACCCTGGTTACGGGAAGTATACTGGATAACTTCCAGATATTGATAATAGCAATACTTATTTATTATATTGTTTATCTCATCAGGGGAAAATTCAGGTTTTACAGGATTTTGGCCATTATCGCCTTACTAGGCATAATAGGTACATTCATCTTCAGACCTGATCCCTTTATCAGGAATATACTTCTCAGCAGTGTAAAGGTGATTGAGAGTATAGATTCAAAATATGGCAATATTGCCATTAGCAAGTATGGAGATGAAAAAAGCGTTTTTTATAATCACCGCCTTATTGATTATGAACAGGATGCAAAGCAAAGGGAAGAAAACATCCATTATGCCATGATACAGCATAATAATCCGGAGAAAGTGCTAATAATCTCCGGTGGTGCAGATAAACATATACAGGAAGCATTAAAATACCAATCAGTTAAATCTATTAGATATCTGGACCGAGACCCTGAATTAATAACATGCACAAGGGATACAAATATAAAATATCATGATGCCAGGGTGTCGATTGAGAGTGAAGATGCATTCAGTTATATCCGTGAAAGCGGTGAGTCATATGATGTAATAATCTCCCTTATTGGAAAACCTGATAATATTGTTACAAACCGCTTTTATACACAGGAATATTTCATTGGTATAAAGAAGGCACTGAATAGAAACGGATTATTCATGATAAAAGCAGGCCCTTCCAGCAGTTATATCAGTGAAGGAGAATCATATTTCCTGTCTTCCGTTTATAACAGTTTGAATGATATATATTCGTATATACTACCTATAAAAGGTGAATCAATATACCTTCTGGCCTCTGACGACAGTTTGCAGACAACTATACCCGATCTTATTGATAATAAAGGAATAAATAATACTTATGTGAACAGCTATTACCTTAATAATGAGATTATTAATTTCAATTCTGAGCAGGTGCTTGGAGTTATAGATAGTATGATAACAAAAAACACTCTTGATAAACCCAGGGCTGTATTTTACAATCAGAAGCATGAAATGGAAAAAGGGGGAAGCAACAGACTACCGGTGATAATTGTAATATGTCTATTATTGCTTATTCCATTTGTTACGGGCAGCAACAGCTCCCGCACCATGTACAGCACATCTCTTAACCTGGCCGGCACAGAGATTCTGGCACTCATTCTAATCCAGTCAACGGCAGGAAATTTCTACCAGCTGGCAGGGCTACTGATAGCTGTGGTGATGGGTGGGCTGGCTGCCGGCAGCTTATCAGGGAAAAACATCGATATAAAGCTTGTAAATTTAAGCCCGGTATTACTAGGTATACTGGGAATAATGTTTGCCTTTATCTCTTCATTTATACTGAAAAGGCAATACGGTTTAATACCTGTCATTATTTCCCTGTTTATTGTAATAATACCTTCCCTCGTTGCCGGTCATTATTATCGCAGAAGCACAGAGCAAGATTCTGATTCAAAAACGATTTCAGGTATATATTTTGCTGACCTTTGTGGTGCGGCCTTGGGTTTTTTAGTTATAGCAGGCCTACTTGTGCCAATGTATGGTATTAAATCGACTTTTTATATACTTGCTTTTATTAATTTTGCCTCTTATATTACATGTCAGATGATAAGTGGTATCAGAAAACGGATTAATTAAATTCCAGTACTGGCTTATGAAGAAGCGTGAATTTATAAAAAACTGTCTTTTAGCTGCAGGTGGTATGAGCATCAGCCCTGATCTACTATCTGGCCGCTATTCAGGCCAGGTAAGAAACAAAAACTACAGGCTGGCCATGTACCAGGAAGAGTCAGCAAAAGGGGTAATGTGCAGAATATGCCCGAATGAATGCGTACTTAAAGAAGGTGAACTTAGCGATTGCAGGAACCGAATTGTTAAAAATGGTAAATTATATACTATGGCTTATGGCAATCCCTGCGCGGTTAACCTTGATCCTGTTGAAAAAAAGCCTCTATATCATTTTATGCCATCAACAACCACCTTCTCCATAGCCACAGCTGGATGTAACCTGGCATGCCTTAACTGCCAGAACTGGACCATCTCACAGAAAAGCCCCGAGGAAACACGCAACACCGAGCTTATGCCTGATGATGTAGTTGGCAATACCTTAAAATATAAATGTAAATCAATATCATATACCTATTCAGAACCTATTACATTCTATGAATATGTCTTTGATACATCCACCCTGGCCAGGCAATCAGAACTGAAAAATATCCTGGTATCAAACGGTTATATCAATGAAGAACCATTACTACAGCTATGTACCGTAATTGATGCGGCCAACATTGACCTGAAATCATTTAATGATAAGACATATCTCAAGCTAACAGGCGGTAAGCTTGAACCAATCCTGCAAACACTCAAGACAATTAAAAAACAGAATGTATGGCTTGAAATAACCAATCTAATTATTCCTGAATGGACTGATAAGATGGATGAAATAAGGGAAATGTGTAAATGGCTTTATGCCAATGGTTTTAGTGATACACCTCTTCACTTCAGTAGGTTTCATCCGATGTATAAACTTGAACAATTACCACCAACCCCTGTAAGTACCATAAACAAGGCATGGGAAATAGCAAGGGAAGAAGGCATAAAATATGTTTATATAGGTAACGTACCGGGCACTCATGCATCAGATACCTGGTGTGATAAATGTGGAAAAAAAATTATTGAAAGAGTGGGATACAGAATTGTCTCAAACAATATTGAAAATGGCAGGTGCAAATTCTGCAATGCAGTGATCCCCGGTGTATGGGAATAGTTTAAACCAGATTGTTAATCAGTGTAATGAAAAAAAAAGAAGCATTTGATCGTATAGAACAGCTTAGAAAGAAAATTAACGATCATAATTACAATTACTATGTGCTTAATGAATCAATAATATCAGATTTTCAATATGACCATCTACTGAAAGAATTAATTGATCTGGAAGAGATGTTCCCTGAATATCGTACCGAGGATTCACCAACGATGAGAGTAGGCAGTGATATAACCCGCCAGTTCAGGCAGGTAAATCATAGATATCCGATGCTCTCACTCAGCAACACCTACAGTGAGGAAGAAATATTTGATTTTAATAAACGGGTTAGCACTGCCCTCGGGGAAGAGCCTGTATATGTGTGTGAACTGAAGTATGACGGTGCATCTATAAGCCTTACATATAAAAACGGGATCCTCGATTCAGCTATAACCCGTGGAGATGGAGAAATGGGTGATGATGTAACCAATAACATAAGGACAATAAGAAGTATACCACTTAAACTAAGGAATGATGATTACCCTGATGAATTTATTATCAGGGGTGAGATCTATCTACCGCTGGAAGGGTTCAGGAAGTTAAATGAAGAGTTGATCAGCAAAGGTGAACAACCATTTGCCAACCCAAGGAATACAGCTTCCGGGACCATAAAGATGCAGGACCCGTCAATAGTGGCCGGCAGACCCCTTGATTGTTACCTTTATTACCTTCTGGGAGATTCACTTCCATATGATAACCATTATGAGAATCTTCAGAAAGCCAGGGAGTGGGGATTCAGGATTCCTGAACAGGTTAAAATATGCAGAGGTATGACTGAAATAATGGATTATATAGATTACTGGGACGAAGAAAGAAAGAAATTGCCCTTTGAGATTGACGGTGTGGTAATAAAAGTTAATTCACTGGATGACCAGGTGAAACTGGGCTATACGGCCAAATCACCACGATGGGCTATTGCATATAAATTCAAAGCTGAGCAGGCCAGAACTAAACTGGTATCTGTAGTATTCCAGGTTGGCCGAACAGGTACTGTTACCCCTGTAGCTAACCTTGAACCTGTCCCCCTGGCAGGAACGGTTGTTAAACGGGCAACACTTCATAATGAAGCACAGATAAAACTTCTCAATCTTCATATCAATGATACTGTATATATTGAAAAAGGTGGAGAAATTATACCCAAAATAGTAGGTGTTGATATTAATGACCGAGGCTATAATGCCGAACCTGTTCAATTTATTACTAATTGTCCCGAATGTGGAAGTCCATTGATAAAACTACCCGGGGAAGCTAATCATTACTGTCCAAATATATATGAATGCCCTCCCCAGATTAAAGGAAGGATAGAACACTTCATAAGCAGGAAAGCAATGGATATTGATGGCCTGGGAGAAGAAATTACTGACCTGCTTTACCGCTCAGGCCTTATAAAAGATATAGCCGACCTCTACACTTTAAAAAAAGAGTCTATCGTAGAGCTGGAAAGAATGGGTGAAAAATCAGCTGATAATATCATAAAGAACATAGAAAAATCGAAATCTACTCCGTTTAACAGAGTTTTATATGCTCTTGGCATCAGGTTCGTAGGTGAAACTGTTGCAAAAATTCTGGCCAGGCATTTCAGATCAATTGAATTATTATCCATGGCTGAATATGATGAACTGGTGGGAATACCAGAGATAGGAGATAAAATAGCCGGAAGCATAATTAATTATTTTGGATCACCTAATAATACAGAGGTACTGGAACGGCTCAGGAATTACGGTGTTAATATGGAGTCCTCAGGGTCACAAAAATCAATATCAGAGATACTTAAAGGCAAAACCATAGTCATATCGGGTGAGTTTGAAAAACATAGCAGGGAAGATTATAAGAGAATGATTGAAGAAAATGGAGGAAAGAATGTATCTTCGGTAAGCTCAAACATCAGTTTTATACTTGCAGGGGGGAATATGGGTCTTTCAAAAAAGGAAAAAGCAGTAAAACTGGGGATCAGGATACTCGGAGAGGATGATTTCCTGGAAATATTAAATAAAGTATAGCTATCGGAATAAATATTCCTGAAAAATCGATTAGGTTTGTATCATGGAACTCTTTAAAGGGATAAGATTAGTGGTGGCCAGATTAATACTTAATCAGCGCCTGAAAAGAACGAGGCGTAATAAGAAATTCAATAACCTTCGTCATTCACATAAAATAGGTATAGTATGGGATGGCAGTAATATAGCCGATTTTGAAGCCATTACATCATTCTACCATGAAATGCTTAAAAGAAATATCCAGGTTGATATAATCTGTTATTATCCAAAAATAATATTGCCCGACCAGTATACCGCAATAAGATACCTTACATGTATTAAGAAAACTGACCTTAACTGGTTTTATATCCCTCAGTCAAATGATATTGATGAGTTCATACATACACCTTATGAAATATTAATTGATATAAATAATAATAATTACTTCCCTGTGAAATATATTACTGTTCTGTCCCAGGCTGAATTCAAGGTTGGTGCAGAGAATTTATCATACAGGGATAAAATAGATATGACAATTAAAATAAACAGGAAAAATGATCCGGTTTACTACCTTGAGCAGGTAAAATATTATCTGGAAATGATCAATACCGGAGCCTGAAGATATAACCGATTCTTACTATGAATAATTTTAGTGGTCTTGGTGTTGCCATGATAACACCTTTCAAATCTGATCGCAGTGTTGATTTCAAAGCACTGGAACTTATTACAAATCATATTATTGACGGAGGATGTGATTACCTTGTTGTTCTGGGCACAACAAGTGAAGCAGCTACACTTAACCAGGAGGAAAAAGAAGCTGTCATATCATATATTAAGGAAATAAATAATGGCAGGGCGGGTATTGTACTGGGTATTGGCGGAAATAACACCCAGCATGTGGTTGATATCATCAGACAAACTGATTTTGAAGGGATAGACGGTATCTTATCTGTGGCTCCGTATTATAATAAACCGGGACAGAAAGGTATTATACTGCATTTCAAAGAGATAGCTGCCGCCTCACCGGTACCTGTTATTCTTTATAATGTACCGGGAAGAACCAGCAGCAATATAGATGCGGAGACCTGTCTTGAGCTGGCATGGAGCTTCAGCAGCATTAAAGCCATCAAGGAAGCTTCGGGTGACTTTTCCCAGATTATGAAAATAATAAATGGTAAACCCGAAGATTTTCATGTAATATCCGGTGATGACCTCACAGCGCTCCCATTAATATCACTTGGAGTATCAGGAGTAATATCAGTGCTGGGAAATGCTTTCCCCAACGAATGGAAAGAGATGGTCAGCCTGGCTTTAAGTTCAAAGTATAAAAGTGCACGAGAGATACACTATAAATATAGTGAACTGATTAATCTTCTTTTTGTTGACGGCAACCCTGCAGGTATAAAGTCAGTTATGAACTGCCTGGGTTTATCCCAGAACTATCTGCGCCTGCCACTGACGAGTGTCTCGAGATCTACAAGTGCAAAAATTAATTCGTCACTAGATAATCTCAAGCTTAAGGTAGTTGTTTAAGCTCCTTTCTGGGGCTGCTGTGGTAAACCAGCGCCGACTCTTCCATGACAGTTCTTGTATTTTTTACCGCTTCCACACGGACAAGGATCATTTCGTCCAACTTTTTTCTCAACCCTTACAGGCTCAGTCTTCTGTGGTTTATCAGGCTGCCCTCCTGCTGATGTATCACTGTATGTTGAATAATCGCTTTTTGAAGTCCTGTACCTGCTCATATCTGTTCTCCTTCTCCTCTCTGCTTCACGCACCTGGTCGGGATCAGGACTAGGAATATGTCCTTTCATCAATGTAGAGATTACATTCTTGTTTATTCTTTCTATCATTGTCTTGAACAGTTCGAAGGACTCAAATTTATATATAAGCAATGGATCTTTCTGTTCATATGTTGCAGCCTGAACTGATTGTTTCAACTCGTCCATTTCACGCAGGTTTTCTTTCCACAGTTCATCTATGGTAGCCAGCACCACGGTTTTTTCATAAGAATGTGAAAGTTCCTTACCATCCGACTCCACCGTAGCTTTAAGATTTGTTATTACCTGGTATACCTTTGTACCATCCGAGATCGGGACAACAACATTTTCATACACATGCGACTGTTTCTCATATACATCCTTAATTACCGGGTAAGCTTCAGCAGATATTTTTTCGACTTTCCTCCTGTACGTATCAATTACATTCCTGTTAAGCATTTCAATCAACTCATCAGCATTGATTTTAAGGAATTCTTTCTCCTCTACCGGCGATTCCATTGAGAACGATCTGAGCAGGTCAATACTGAAATTTTCATAGTCAGCTTCAGGGAGGTAAGTATTTACTATGCTTTCGGATACATCATACATCATATTCGCGATATCAACACTCAGCCTGGTTCCTTTCAATGCATGCCTGCGTCGTTTATATATTACCTCTCTCTGGCTATTCATCACATCATCATATTCGAGCAGTTTTTTACGTATCCCGAAGTTATTTTCCTCTACTTTTTTCTGTGCCCTCTCAATCGATTTCGAGATCATCTGGTGCTGTATCATTTCCCCTTCGCGTAGGCCTAGACGGTCCATCACCCCTGCTATCCTTTCCGAGCCGAAAAGACGCATAAGGTTATCTTCGAGAGAAACATTGAACTGTGATGAACCCGGATCACCCTGCCTGCCCGATCTACCCCTCAGCTGCCTGTCAACCCTTCTTGATTCATGTCTTTCTGTACCAATAATAGCCAGCCCGCCAGCTTCCTTAACAAAAGGAGTAAGCTTAATATCAGTACCTCGTCCGGCCATATTGGTTGCTATGGTCACCGCTCCTTCTTTTCCTGCTTCAGCCACAATATCAGCCTCACGGGCATGGAGTTTGGCATTCAGTACATTATGCTTTATTCCTTTCATATTAAGCATCCTGCTCAATAGTTCGGAAATCTCAACCGATGTAGTACCTACAAGCACAGGTCTTTTATTCCTGTTGAGATCTATTATCTCATCTATTACTGCATTATACTTCTCCCTTTTGGTTTTATATACCATATCATCCATGTCATTTCGTATGACAGGTTCATTTGTAGGTATAACCATTACATCCAGCTTATAAATATTCCAGAATTCACCTGCTTCTGTTTCGGCTGTACCGGTCATACCAGAAAGCTTATGATACATCCTGAAATAGTTCTGCAATGTAATGGTAGCAAAGGTTTGTGTGGCAGCTTCCACTTTCACCCTCTCCTTAGCTTCTATAGCCTGGTGTAATCCGTCAGAATACCTACGGCCTTCCATTATGCGGCCTGTTTGCTCATCAACGATCTTAACTTTATTATCAATAATAACATACTCCACATCTTTCTCAAACAAAGTATACGCTTTGAGAAGCTGGTTCATGGTATGTACCCTTTCGGACTTGACTGAAAAATCCTGAAGTAGTTTATCCTTGGCCGTAAATTTCTCCTTGTCCGAAATTTCTGATTTCTCTATTTCAGCTATCTCATTACCAACATCAGGCAGGACGAAAAAACTGGAATCCTCTACCGACGTGGAAATCAGGTCAATCCCATTTTCTGCCAGTTCAATTGAATTATTCTTCTCATCAATAACAAAGTATAGAGCTTCTGTCACTTTGGGCATCTCCTTGCTATTATTCTGCATATAGAAGTTTTCCGTTTTAAGCAACAGTGTTTTTATCCCTTCTTCACTAAGGTATTTTATAAGAGCACTATTTTTAGGGAGCCCCTTATAAACCCTGAGGAGCAATAATCCCCCCTCATTTGTATTTCCTTCCTTGATCAGGCGTTTTGCATCTGCAAGTATATGTGTAACAAGTTTCTTCTGAGCACTATACAATTTCTCGACCCTGGGTTTTAGGTCATCAAACTGCTGGGTATCACTTTTGGCTGTTGGCCCTGAAATTATCAATGGTGTACGTGCATCATCAATAAGTACTGAGTCAACCTCGTCCACAATTGCATAATTATGTTTGCGCTGAACAAGGTCTTCCTGGTTAATAGCCATATTATCCCTCAGGTAGTCAAATCCAAATTCATTATTTGTACCGAAGGTAACATCAGCCATATAGGCTTTGCGTCTTCCTGCTGAGTTTGGCTCATGTTTATCTATACAATCAACTGTCAGCCCATGAAACTCATAAATAGGCCCCATCCATTCAGCATCACGTCTTGCAAGATAATCGTTCACGGTTACAATATGAACTCCCCTGCCGGAGAGGGCATTAAGGTAAACGGGTAATGTGGCTACCAGCGTTTTACCTTCACCGGTTGCCATTTCTGCTATTTTACCCTTATTAAGAGCCACTCCTCCTATCAGCTGGACATCATAATGGACCATATCCCATGTAATTTCATTACCACCGGCTATCCATCTGTTCTTCCAGTATGCTTTGTCCTTTTTTATCTCTATACTGTCTCTCTGTGCTGCCAGATCCCTGTCATAATCGGTTGCAGTAACTTCAAGCTGTTCATTTTCTTTGAAACGCCGGGCTGTTTCCTTAACTATAGCAAAAGCTTCAGGTAGCAGCTCATCAAGGAATTCTTCAATCTTACTATCTATCTTATCTTCTACTTTATCAATCTCATCATAAAAGCTTTCCTTTGCATTAACATCTTCTTCTGCTGCTGCTTTTATCCTTAATGCCTCTATCTGCTCTACTTCCTCTTTGATTGAGTCTTTAACCCTCTGCTTCAGTTTTATGGTAAGTGAACGCAATTCGTCATTACTCAAGGGTATAACTTTCTCGTATTCAACCTTTACCTTTTCCACAAAAGGTGACATTTTCTTCAGATCCTTTTCATACTTGTTACCCAGAAATAAACCCAGTATCTTGTTTAATACACTCATAATACATTAATTAATCTTTTAATCTTATTCCTTACTCAATACAGAACAGAGTAAAAAACAAAATTAACTTGTTTTTCCAGATAATAAAAGGAAACGTTAAAGATACATTAGGCTGAGTCTAAGGCTGAGGCTCCACCTCTGCTGGCGCAGTTCGCCAGAACCATGCAATGCTTCGGTCTGCAGGATTCGTTATTCAATATTTGTTATTCGCCGTTTTCTTCCTCCCTCATTGACATAATATCCCTGTCAAAAATATACAGGTTATGATCGCCAACAAGGTTAAGCCTATCTATCACTGCATGAACAGAACTTTCTTCTTCAACTTGTTCTGAAACAAACCATTGCAACCAGTTATGTGTAGAAAAGTCATTCTCTTTAATTGTTTCTGCAACAATTTCATTTATACTGCCAGTAATGAATTTTTCATGATCAAGGACCTGGTCAAACAGGGTTTTCAAGCCATCAAAATCGGCTGGTGGCTTATCAAAAGAAGGAATAACAGCTTTTCCATCCCTTTCGTTAATATATCTAATTACCTTAAGCATATGCATCTTTTCCTCTTCAGCCTGTGCATAAAGCCATTCAGCAATCCCGGCATAACTATTTGTCTCAGCCCATGATGCCATAGAAAGATAAAGAACAGCGCTGTTCCCTTCTCTTTCAACCTGTCTGTTCAGAAGGTCTTCAACTGATTTTTTAAACATTTTAATAATCTTTTAGGTTAAATATTAATTTATTTGTTAAACAACTATATGCATTGATTGTTTAAAGGTTTACCTGTACAGAAAGCTTTCATTACGAATCAACAATATCAGTCATATTCCAGTCCAAATTCATTACGAAGCTTATCCAGAGAAGTGTTTTTATCAGCCATATGCCTGTATTTTTCTTCATCTGTATAGGGTGTTGAGTTTTCTGTTTTTTCGCTAACCCTGGTACGGAACTGAATCTTAGAGTTCAGCAGCTGTTTTTTTAAATGATCGATTACATCCTTTTTATATTTCTGATCAAAATAGTCTTTTTGCGCCTTATTGCTTAGTTCAAGAACAATATTGGTTTCATCCTCTATGCCAGGTTTCATAGCTTTAATGATACTTGACATTCGGGGATTACCTGATTTAAGTGTATCACCAAAACTCTTCCATGCATCCATCAATTCTTCCTCCCCAAACTCCTGCTCATCAATCTGTTGATTATCAGAAGAATATTCTTCACTGTTTTCATCAACTTTATCCGGAAGGCTAATATCGTCCTTTTTTTTCAGTCTGTCTTTTATTGAAAATGATTTAGCAGTCTCAGGCTCAGATTCCGGTTTTGGTGTTTGCCCTGAGTCGGTATTGACAGTTTTTATTTCTACCCTTCTCTCTTTCTTTTTCTCCAGTATCTTATCTTCGGGTTTTTCTTTCTTGGTAGTATCAATATTTTCCTGTTTTTGCTTTTCCGTATTTATTGTAGCAAGTCTTATTAATGCAAGCTCAACATGTAGTTTTTGATTTTTACTTGCCTTATAATAAATATCAGCAAAATTAAGTATTTCAAGTCCTTTATAAAGGAAATTCAGAGGGCATCTCAGTGTTTGTTCCCTGTATTTTTCTCTTATAGCAGATCCTGCTTCAACAAGTTTTAATGTTGCTTCATCTTTGCATATAAGCAAGTTACGGAAATGGCTGCTCAGGCCTGCTATAAAATTGTGACCGTCAAAACCTTTCTCAAGAATATCATTAAAAAGTAAAAGCGCGCTTAACACATCTCCTGAGAGAAAAGCATCGGTTGCCTTGAGGTAATATTCATAATCAAGGACATTTAGGTTCTTGATAACGTCAGCATAGGTTATACTTTTACCCTTGTAGCTTACTATCTGGTCGAGTATGGATAAGGCGTCCCTCATTGAGCCTTCCGATTTCTGGGCAATAATTTGCAGGGCTTCCTGCTCGGCTTCAATGCTTTCCTTATCAGCTACATACATCAGTCTTTTTACAATATCATCTATTGTGATCCTGTGAAAATCAAATATCTGGCACCGGGATAGTATGGTTGGAATAATTTTTTGTTTTTCTGTGGTTGCCAGTATAAAAACAGCATGAGGTGGAGGTTCTTCCAGTGTTTTGAGAAAAGCATTAAAGGCCGATGTGCTGAGCATATGTACCTCGTCTATTATATACACTGAATATCTTCCTACCTGTGGTAGTATCTTAACCTGGTCGGTAAGGGTCCTTATATCATCAACCTTATTATTTGAAGCAGCATCAAGTTCATGGATATTATATGACCTTGAGCTATCAAAAGCCTGGCATGACTCACATTTACCACATGCTTCAGTATTATCTGTAAGATTCTGGCAATTGATTGTTTTTGCCAGTATTCGGGCACAGGTAGTTTTACCAACTCCCCTTGGGCCACAAAAAAGATAAGCCTGTGCAAGGTGGTTGGTTCTTATTGCATTCTTAAGAGTTGATGTTATCGACTCCTGCCCCACCACCATATCAAATTTTACGGGCCTGTATTTCCTTGCTGATACAATAAAGTTCTCCATATTATAAGCTTATCATTTTCATTTTTATAATTAGCAAATATAAGAAATAATGATATCCTTCCTGAATGAATTATTCTTTAATAGACCTTTGTTATAATTGGTAAATTTGAGAAAAAACTATATTTTTGCAGGCCGATTTATTTATAATAAAAAAAAGTATAATTATGTTGAATCAATATGAAACCGTTTTCATTGCAACTCCCGTTTTGTCTGAGAACCAGATGAAGGAAGCGGTACAAAAGTTCAAGAAGGTGATCACCGACAATGAAGGAGAGGTCATCCATGAGGAGAACTGGGGTCTGAAAAAACTGGCCTATCCTATCCAGAAAAAGTCAACCGGGTTTTATTATCTTATTGAATTCAAGAGTCCGGGTGAATTAATTGAAAAACTGGAAATTCAGTACAGGAGGGATGAAAGAATAATTCGATTCCTGACCTTTAAAATGGACAAATATGCTGTCCAGTACGCAGAGAAGAAAAGGAAGCAGAAAGAAACAGAAACAATTAAGGAGGGTTAAACCATGGCACAGAATGAATCAGAAATAAGATATCTTACTCCCCCAACAGTTGAGATCAAAAAGAAGAAATACTGCCGTTTTAAAAAGAACAGGATCAAATATGTTGACTATAAGGATCCTGAGTTCCTCAAGAAATTTCTGAATGAGCAGGGTAAAATACTTCCCAGGCGTATTACGGGGACATCACTTAAGTACCAGAGAAAAGTAGCAAAGGCTATCAAGAGGGCTCGCCATCTTGCCTTGCTTCCTTATGTTGCTGACCTTTTAAAATAAATTAAGGAGAAATAGAAATGGAAATTATACTTAAGCAGGATATAAACGGACTGGGCGATAAGGGTGAAATAATAAATGTTAAAGATGGTTATGCCCGTAACTATCTTATACCCCAGGGATTTGCCATCTTGGCAACTCCTTCCGCAAAAAAGGTGCATGAAGAAAATACCAGGCAGAGGGCCCATAAAGAAGAAAAGATAAAGAATGAAGCTGAAGACCTGGCGCGGAAGCTTGGTGATGTAAAGCTTACTATTGGTGCTAAAACATCCAGTTCAGGTAAAATATTCGGATCTGTTAATACTATTCAGATTGCCGAGGCGCTAAAAAATGAAGGATATGATATAGACCGGAAGAATATCTCCATAGAAGGCAATCAGGTAAAAGAAATAGGCAATTATAAAGCACAGATTAAGCTTCACAGGGAAGTAAAAGCTGAGATTGAATTTGAGATAATAGCTGAATAATCCTTATCTGTTATTCCTATTTAGCTGCAATAGTCACTATTTCAAGCAGTGCTCCAAGGGGTAGCTCCCTGACAGCAAAAGCCGCTCTTGCAGGCTGATTATCAGGATAAAAGCGAGCGTATACTTCGTTCATGGCTTTAAAATCATCCATGTCTGCCATCAGACATGTTGAGCTTACAACATCTCCATACGAATACCCTGCTTCGTTGAGTATTGCACCAATATTCTTAAGAACCTGCTCGGTTTGTTCTTTAATGCCTCCATTGACAATAGTTGAGGTTCGAGAATCTACAGGTACCTGGCCTGAGATATAAAGAGTA
>DOZA01000109.1 GCA_003518245.1 Bacteroidales bacterium
AATTGAAACATAAAAGAATTTAGCTCTAAGACAGGACAGTGCAAACATGATGGAATTTATAAAAAAGGATAAAATATTGGATTGTAAAAAAACACCTATCTTTGTACCGAAAAACAATTTTAGTGCAAATACGACATGAGCATTGATAATACCAAAGAATCAATTTTAAGCGTTGCGAATAAGCTATTCAGTCGCTTTGGGTTTCACAAAACCTCAATGGACGAAATCGCAAAAATTGCAAGGAAAGCCAAAGGTTCCTTATACTATCATTTTGCTAGCAAGGAGGAATTATTTAAGGAGGTAGTATCAATTGAAATGATAAACCTGAAAAATCATCTGTCTTTTATTGTTAATAATCCTGATTTGAATTCTTCTGAAAAGTTAAAAAAATATCTCGTTAAAAGAATGGAGATTCTCAATTCTGCCGCAAATTACCATGAAACATTGAAGGCTGATTTTTTTGAACATTTTCATTTCATTGATGATTTACGAACCGAGTTAGATGCATGGGAAAAAGAAAACCTGAAAAAAATAATAATACAAGGTGCTGAAAAGGGGGAATTTACAAT
The DNA here is from genome assembly GCA_003518245.1 of Bacteroidales bacterium. GTDB lineage: Bacteria > Bacteroidota > Bacteroidia > Bacteroidales > VadinHA17 > UBA9300. The sequence continues at coordinate 570 of DOZA01000109.1, forward strand.
AATTGGAGATATTTATGTTTTGTTAGACGTATTCATTATGGTTATAAAAGGGCTTGAGATACCCTTCTTTCTACAGAACAAATATGTGAAATACGCTCCTCATTTTGAAGGTTTAATTGGAATACTCACAAAAGGTTTGTCCCGATAATTTTTTTTGCACTAAAATTGACTAAAAAACATTATAAGTACAAATATTTTCAAAACAACAAAATATGAACAGATTTGCAGAAGGCATAGTAAAATTTAAATAGCTTATAATTATTGCCGTTGTAGGATTAACTTTATTCTTTAGTTACCAAGATATGACAGGGAAAAATAAAATTATTCTGATTGACAAAAACGGGAAAGAGAAAATCCGTGAAGCCACTGTTCAACAGAAAGGTAACGATAAGCGAATGTTCAGTTTTACCTCACCGGCTTCACAAGCCGGAATATCCGTTTTATCATTGCCCGATGATGTAATGTATTTGTATTTACCTGCATTTGGCAAAGAACGGAGAATTGCAACCAGCGCCAAAAACCACAAAATGCAAATGTCTGATGTTAAATATGACCAAGGTTTAACTGATGATGATTTTACGGTAAGGAAGTTAAAACAATAAATATTGGAGGTAATACTATGAAAGCCATTGATTTAAACAGCAGTATTTCTGGTTTAATCAATAACCTTTTTTTAAAGAGTCAAATTTCCAGAAATTTATTTGAAGGGCAATTAAAGAAGTATATAAAGCAAAAGATTTTCAATAACGAAGAATCTCAAGCTTCAGAAGTTTCTAGGCAACACCAATTTTTTGCTTCATGGGCGATGTATAAATCATATATTAGAAATATAGACAAAGGAAATATATCCTCAAAAGTTACAAAAAGGATGATAGAGTCATTTCTGGGTTCTGTGTTACTGCGAAAAAATGTTTCTAATGAAAAAAGAAGAATTTTTCAAAATAAGCATGGAATGCATCCGCCCAGTTTCATAACCATTTCACCAACAAAAAAATGTAATCTTAAATGTATCGGTTGCTATGCAGCCTCATCCCCAACAACTGAGACAACATTGAATTGGACTTTACTGAATAGAATAATGGAGGATGCATATTCTAATATGGGAATGAGGTTTTTTGTGATATCAGGCGGAGAACCTTTGCTGTACAAGAGTGAAAACAAAACAATTCTTGATTTAGCTGAAAGATGGAACGATTGCTTCTTCTTAATGTATACAAATGGTACTTTAATAAATGAAAACATTGCTTCGCGCATGGTTGATTTAGGTAATATTACTCCGGCAATTTCCGTAGAAGGTTATGAAGCAGAAACTGACGCAAGAAGAGGTAATGGTATTTACCAAAGAATTATTAAAGCAAAAGATAATCTTGCTTCTGTAGGAGTACCTTTTGGTTTATCAGTTACAGCGACTAAAGAAAATGTTGACATCTTACTTAATGAATCGTTTTATGATTTTTATTTCAATGAATTTGGTGCTACATACATGTGGGTTTTTCAATACATGCCTATTGGCCGGGATTTTTCGGAAGATTTGATGATTTCGCCTCTGCAGAGGCTTCAATTACATAAAATAGAATATAAAATACTAACAGAAAAAGAATACTTTGTTGCAGATTTCTGGAATAGTGCGCCCATGTCTAATGGGTGTATTTCTTGCGGCAGGGCTGGTGGATATATTTATATTAATTGGGACGGGAATATCATGCCCTGTGTTTTTGTGCCATACTATCACGATAATATAAACACGCTTTATAACACAGGCAAATCACTATCCGATGCGTTATTCTCATCACTTTTTGTTAAAGGCAGAGCTTGGCAAAAAGAATACATTGGAGATAGAAACAATCCCGGGAATTTATTAACACCTTGCTTTTACAGAGACCATTACAAAACATTCTATGAGATTGCAAATCAAACACAGGTGTTGCCTGAAAACGAAGATGCTCAGAAAGCCTTTAATTCTAAAGAGTATTATGAGTTTATGTTAAAATTTGATAAAGAACTGGAAGAATTATCTTCTCCTGTTTTGGATAATTTAAAGAAAAACCACAAAACCAAAATGTAAATGTCTGATGTAAAATATGGCCAAGGTTTAACTGATGATGACTTTACGGTTAGAAAATTAAAACAATAAAAAAACTGTATGGGAAAATCTGTAGCATTGGTGCTATCGAGCGGTGGCTCAAGGGGACTCGCCCATATCGGCGTTATCAACGAATTGGTGAAATAAGGCTTTCAAATAACTTCTGTTTCAGGCTCTTCTATTGGGTCGGTTATTGGAGGACTATTTGCCATGGGCAAATTACAAGAATATACCGAATGGGTGAGAACCTTAAATAAAAAGGATGTTTGGGGTTTTATGGATTTGACCCTTTCAACGCATGGTTTATTAAAGGGTGAACGCATTTCCGACAAGATGAAGACCTTTATCCCCGATATGAATATTGAAGATATGCCTATTCCCTTTTAAGCAGTACTACATCGGCAATGATACATAAGATTGCAAAAATGAACATCGAAAAACATAAGCACGATATTATTATTAATATACCATGCGATTCGGCAAATACATTTGATTTCTACAAGGCAAAAGAATTGATAGAATTAGGAAAAAGTGCAGCAAAAAAGGCAATCATAAATTATTCGGAAAATCGATAAGGAAATGAATGCAACTAAAGAATATATCAATATTCATAGGCTTATAAAAGCAAGCGATTCAAAGCTTCTGAAACGCTTGCCCAACTTCGTGATTTCCCTGATTAAATTAATTATCAGGCAAAATGAGATAAATCGAATTCTTTCTGCTTATGCCAATTATGAGGGTGTTGAATTTCTGTCAAAAATAAAATATGAGCTAAACATTAAGTTTGAAATTGAAGGCATGGAGAATTTGCCTGAAGACGGGAAATGCTTTTTTGTGGCAAACCATCCCTTTGGATTTGTTGACGGGTTGATTTTAACACTAACGGTTGGCAGCAAGTATGGCGATTTCAGAGCTATAGGTAACAAAGTATTTTTGCTAATACCACACTTAAAGTCAAATATTGCAGCGGTAAACGTTTTTGGTAAAAATCCAAAGCAATATATTCTGGAGTTAGAGAAACTGTTTCGTTCCAATCTGCCCATCACTCACTTTCCTGCCGGCCTGGTTTCAAGAATAAAAGAAAGAAAAATTGAGGACAGGGATTGGCAGAAGGCTTTTATTTCTAAGGCAATTGAACATCAACGAAATGTGGTGCCAATTTTTTTCTATGGCCAAAATTCCCGTTTATTCTATTTCATCTATGTTGGGAAAAAACTTCTGAGAATAAAATCAAACCTTGAGTTGGTTCTTTTACCTCATGAAATTTTTACCAAGAGAAACAAAACAATAAAGGTGAAAATTGGAAAACCAATCACTTACCAAACATTTGACAAGTCTAAAACTTATTTTGAATGGGCTCAGATTGTAAAGGAACAGGTTTATAATTTAAACTCATCGCAATGAAAAAAGTATCGGCAATAATATGTGCATATAACGAAGAGAGAACCATCAAAGAGGTTATCCTGTCTGTTTCAAAGGCTGTTATAGTAGGCGAAATAGTGGTTGTTAACGATGGTTCTACCAATAACACCAAGGAAATAATTGAAGCCCTGAGAAAAGAAATTGAAATAACGGCCATTCATCTGGAAGAAAATAAGGGGAAAGGGTATGCAATGGCTATAGCTGTTGAGAATGCTGTTTTCGACATTATGGTTTTTATTGATGCCGACCAAAGAGCTATACCCTCCAGCTACATTACCCAATTGGTATCACCCTTATTAAACAATGAGTGCGATATGGTTTTGGGTTATTCTACCGTAAATATTTTAAGTCAGGATGTGAATCCATTAAAGATTTTGACAGGCGAAAGGGCTTTATATAAAGAAGATATTACACCCATACTCGATAAAATGAAGGAGTCACGTTTGGGTGTTTGTCCTTCTTTCTCAAATGTTTGCTAATTCTCTATCACTTGACATATGAGATCCGGGCCAATTTATCCCTGTCTGCCGCAGGTTATTTTTTTCTATATCTCTTGATTTCCCATTTTATCGTGAGCTGATCATAACCGGGGGTAGTATGTGTTCCGCCACCACTTATTTCATGCACGCCGTCTCCGCTTTTTGCCTTCTCAATTTCCGGAAATCCACTCACACCATTAAAAATAAAAAATGTCTCCTCATTAATATCAGTTTCTTCATTGTAAGTTCTTGTACCGCCACTAGCATCTGTATATTTCTTTGTTTCTTTCCCTTTTCCTGCCCATTTAAAATTTACCGGAGCATCATAGATTTGAACCTCAATAGCTTTCTGTGTCCTGGCATTAAAAAGTATTACCATTCCATTGCCTTCCTCCTCTTGCCTGAAATTAACAGCACTTATTTTAAAATCATAAATCCGTTCATAAGTATGTCCATCGTCTTGCCAATTGAAATTTCGTAAATGTTCTTTTGATTTCCCATTAAATGAAATTATCTGCGATGATATGAGGTTGTAATGCTCTTCATATTCATCTTCTTCTTCATCAGAATAAGTATGGTCATGCTCAAAAGCAGATTTTATTGTTACCCGTATCTCTTCGCTACTTTCTTCATCATCCGTGGACCTTTCTCCACGGAGATGCGATTCTAGATGAGCCCGGTATATTGTGGTTACTGTAGCCTCAGCATCAGCCTGTATTATTTTAATCTTTTTCTCTGCTATCTTATCTTTAAGCCCTGTTTTCGGCATAGGATATTCATCTTTTCTCAGGATGTCACAAGAATTATATACAATAATTTTATCTTCTGTAATCCGTGATTTTTCACCATCCGGGGCCCTATAGGTAAAAGTAATTGTTCCATCTCCNNGGTGTTCCTCCAATTATTTCTCCATCCACTGCCTGGATAACGATCCTGTTGAATTCTCTTGATTTTCGTCCCTCGAAGTCAACAATATTTGAAAGCTTAACTTTAATTTTTTGCCCCGGAAAAAGTTCTTCCTTATCAGGCTTAATGTCACATTTGGAAGGCTGTTTCTCAAAATCGTTGAGGAGTGTAATATGTAGTGGTACCCACTTTCTTAACAATGCTGAGTTGTTTATAAACATTTTTTGAAGATGCCCGTGATAAGTAAAGTTTGGATTATCTGATTCAGTAACCCATTGATGTATTAATTCACCATTCTCAAAGTAGAGACTGATGTTCAATCTTGATTTAATTTGACCTGGCTGATTGGCTTCATAGCTTGCCGTAAAATAATATTCCGGGGAACCTTCTGGGGATTTCCAATTAAAATTCGTTCCCAATTCGGTAATTTCACCTGAATATAGAAGGTGAAAACAGGGGTTTGTAACACGTTCAACCAGTCGTGATGTAAAACTATTTAAATCAATACCTCCTGTAACTCTCATGAGTACTGCAGTTCTTTTACAACCATCACATCCTTCATCTAAAGTTTCAAATGCTATGAAAAATCCGCTGAACAATAAAGAAAACAGTAGAACCTTGAGAAATAATTTTATTTTATTCATAATAATCCTTTTTTATACTAATTTACTCTTTAACCAACTCAACCCTGCAGTTCAGGGCGTGGCCTTCGTCGGTTTCATTGGAAGCTACATGAGTCAAAGAACTCATTCCGTAGGGATCAAGATTGTTCTTATCCACGCCATATACAAATTCAATTCCGGGTTTTGCTTAAGAAGTTTTGCTATCTCTTTAAGGGCTGGTTCGGATTCCTGTTTAACCTTGTCTTTATTAAACTCAAAACGGATGCCCTAAACAAATGCATGCACGGTTGAACTTATATCCCTTGCCAGGCTTTTGGTGTCTGCTGCATTGCATTGTTAGGCAGATTTAATCTCTGTGACTTGTGATATATAATATTGCCAACTCTTATTTATGAATTTGAATATGTTTGTAAAAAATACTTCGTATTGAAATTTGTTTTCACCATTTCTTCCTTCAATATTTTTTTCCAGTGATGATACAAATATGGGTTGACACCCCACATTTTATATCGTCAACAGTATATTTGTAAAAACTAATACAACCTGGTTTAAAGGTTTATAAAATAATTTCTTTCTTGTCAATATAACTATACAAACTAATTCCTTGATAATCATCTGAGATTAACTTTCCCAATTTTTCTTCATTGCATTCAAATAACGCCTCTCTTTATTCTTCATATACCGATAGAAGTTCTTTTTCATTACTCATATGCATTCCCTGAATTTTCTATGATTTGCCTAACTACTAATCAGACTGCAATATTGAAGTTTATCACTAGTTAGGCTTTTGTTAAAATAATTAATGTTTAGTAAGTTACACAAATATTTTGGAATTGCAATAAACCAGTGCGAAAACAAATATTTTATAATATTGTAACAAAAGTAAAAAAATGATTAACCCAAAATTATAGGATCGGGCCAGGGAACAAATAAGATTAAAACATTATAGTAAAAGAAGAGAAAAAACTTATACTTATTGGATTAAACAGTATGTTTAGTACCATAATAAAAAACACCCTGCATACCGTTTTAAAAGGGATACCACTCCTGTTTGTACTGATTGCAGCATGTGTCATTGTAAAAGATTTCAGAATAGCTTTCAAAATAATCGAAAAAGTACATTTATGAATAACAATTTCAATAATTTGGGGATAAACAAAATTCATAAAAAAGCATCGCCATGAAAAAAACATTTCTATTAAACAAACCTATCTTGTTGGCAATTTTTCTGTTATTATTAGCACTAAATACTACTTCATTCAGCCAGCCAAATCTTTCAAATGAAAAATTAACACTTCTTAAAGTTGTTGCCGGAATGAATTATACATTTAAGAATCATGCAAACGAAATCTGGCCAGGATATGATCTTTCGGTAAATCCGTATATTGTATATCTACCCGATGAATTTGTTCTTTATGTTAATGCAAACAAGCCACCTGAAGGTTTTGAGCCTTATCCGTCTAATTGGCCGGATCTGGGCACTACAGTTTACATTTATTATGGTGTTTACAAGGATCTGATAGGACAGTTTTCATTCGATTATCAAATAGATACAATAACAACTTTTGCGATGGGGTTACCGAAAAACCTACTTTTTTCTTTTGATAACCCATCGTATATACTTTTAAGCTCTACAATTCATGAAGGATTCCACCAATATCAACATAGCCATTTTGGTGAAATCCCATGGGCGAGAGAAGAAAAATACCCAATACTCAATGTGGAAAATACTGCGTTGGCTTCGCTTGAAATGCAAATTCTTGAGGACGCCCTGAAAGCGATGTTTGATAAAAATTCTCCCAAGATGGAAGTACTATTGAAACAGTTTGCTGCTGTTAGGGATTATCGCTGGAAACTTTCTGATAGTTACATAAGAAAATATGAACAAGGACAGGAAATTAATGAAGGAACAGCCCGATATGTGGAAATGAAATCGGTAGGATGTTTTCTGAAATTAGATTATAATAAAATAAACAATAACCTATTAACGGATATTGAGAAAGATCATGCTGATATTTCCATAAAGAAACTGTTAATTGAAGATATGGAATCACGTTTAACGGGAATTGCTGTAGCCCCAGAAGATATGTTACGAAACCGGATCTATCCGGTTGGTGCTTTTTTAGGTTTTATGTTGGATGCTTTACAAATCGACTGGAAAACGAAATTTCAGTCTGCCGAATCTGAAGTTTCTTTTCATGATATGTTAATCGAGCATTTCCCTGTCGATACGACACATCTTGAAAATTATCTTATAAGTGCAAAAAAAACATATCATTATCAAAACATATATTCAGCTGCTAAAAACCTTATTGTAGAATATTCAGCCGGTTATGAAAAAGCATTGGAAGAATTTAATAATCAGCCAGGAAAAAGGGTTGAACTTATTTTATCTAACAATGGCATACAAAGAAATCGATCATCAAAGAGTAAAAAATGGATTGTAAAAAATGGCAGGATAACGCTTTGTCTCAATTATAATCTATACATACTTAAATCATTTATGAACAACAACTTGCATTTTGAGATACATGATAAAGCACTGTTCGATGAGAATGACTGGGAAACAAACATGAAAAAAGTTGTGTTTTTTTCTGATAATATATTTTCAATAATTATCGATAATAAGTCTATCGAATTAACACAAGATGTTGAACAAGAATTTAAGGCAATAAAAATAGAAGGCAATGATTTTAATTTTGAAGCAAAGATAAAAGGGAAGGTCTTATTAAATAAAAATAATGAAATAATCATAAATCTAGAACAGTAATCTTTTAATGTAACCTGAATAACTTTGAAAAATCTAAAAAAGTAAACTCGGAATAGAGGCTGCAAAAAAATTCAGCAACAATACAAGTATAGGTGAAAACAAATATGGCTTTTCAGCCTTTGGAAGTTATTCTTTTTCCAGGAATATAATGTGTTTTGCCCGTTATGACATGAATAAAGAAATCAAGGAAAGACACACCAAAAACATTATCTGGGGAGGATTTCAATACTCATTTAGAAGATTTTTCCATGCATCTCTGTATTACAGCAATGAAGATTTGAAAACCAATTATTTCGGCCTGTCAATATATTTTCATTATTATTAACTTATATGGATCTAAAGCCCGGTTGCCAACAGCACACACGAAAAATTTGGCTGCAGATTAAAGTTACAAGGATAATACATATATATAAATTGTAATGATTAAATTACTAATCGTTTTGAAATACTAAACGGTTAATTAATATATCCGTTTACACTCCCATCCGAAAGTTTTTTGAAATTAACACAAAATTGTCTGTAATCGCCAAATGGCGGGGGAGGATGTGCTAAACAGAAGAAAATAAGTTGGTTTCAGGGCTTTGAAAAACAGTTCAATGTCCCAACGCTTTTTATACAGGTCAGCAATAGTACGGGCTTTCCAGTCAAGCTGATTGGTTATTATTTCTATTACCTTATTCTCGTCTTCTTTGTAAACATGTACCAGCCGCAATTTTTGAGATGAAATACCTTTCTTTATTGCAGAAGGGCTTGTAAGCCTTATAATATCATCCCTTAAAATGTCTTGATCTTTATTATCAGGAAGATACAATTCTTCAATCACTTCAAAAACCGTCTTTGTCTGAATTAAACTGCCTGGCACATGTATGTATAAGCCAACGAGGTACTAAATCAATTATTTGTCTTATTACTGGCTTGTGGTTATTTTTGTTACGTCTGAAAAGTCCCATAATTTATCTTTTAAGTTTTGGTCAACTCAAAGATAAGGGGCTTTTCAGATTTCTAAAGTTTCGGATAGTTGTGACCTTTTATAAAAAAATCTCCTTCATTTTGTTGGATAATTGAATAAAAATCACGTATTTTGCGCTTCGATTTTTATAATATATTTTATCAATATAAAGAATTAAATAAAACTGAGATGTCAAGGATATGTCAAGTGACCGGAAAGAAGGTTTTGTCAGGCAATTATGTCTCCCATTCAAAGAAGAGAACAAAAAGAAAATTTTATCCTAATCTCTTTACCAAGAAGTTTTATTATCCTGAGGAAGATCGCTGGATTACCTTAAAGGTATCTGCTGCCGGTATCAGGCTTATCAATAAAAAAGGTCTGCATACTGTTCTTAAGGATGCAAAAGAAAAGGGATATATCGTTAAGTACTAAATAAGATTATTATGGCAAAGAAAGCTAAAGGTAACAGGGTGCAGGTAATACTTGAATGTACTGAACATAAGGACAGTGGAATGCCTGGCACATCCAGGTATATAACAACCAAGAACAGGAAAAATACACCTGACAGACTTGAAAGGATGAAATATAATCCTATACTGAAAAAATATACTCTTCACAGGGAAATAAAATAAATTATTATGGCAAAGAAAGTAGTTGCAACACTTAAAACAGGTAAAGGGAAAGCATTTACCAAGTGTATAAAGATGGCCAGGTCCGAAAAAACCGGTGCATATATCTTTAAAGAGCAGATAGTAAATAATGACCATATTAAAGACTTTTTTAGCAAATAAAAAAGGTAATAATATTATATCTAAAGCTTTCTTCAGTGAAGAAAGCTTTTTTTATCTTTACGCATTACTGAAGGATAGACAAGGCAAGGCAATGCCTTGTCTCAACGAAAAAAAAATGGCATTACTGGGATTCATAAGCAAAGAAAAAAAGAAAGACCTTGATAAAGGTCTGGAAAAAACCAAGGAATCAGTATTTAAAAAGTTATCAAGGGCAGTAGTAGGTAAATCAAAAGTAGACGATGAAGTCCTTGATCAGCTCGAGGAAGTACTAATAAGTTCAGATGTAGGAGTAGACACTACCATACGCATAATAGAAAGGATTGAGGCAAGGGTAGCTTCAGATAAATATCTGAATACAAGTGAGCTTAATAAAATACTAAGCGAGGAGATAGCAAGCCTTCTCGAAGAAAACACGTCAGGTGAACTGAATGATTTTGATACTGAATTACCGGCCAGGCCATATATAATTATGGTTGTTGGAGTTAACGGCGTCGGCAAAACAACCACTATAGCAAAGCTGGCATATCAGTATAAAAATGCCGGTAAATCAGTTATACTGGGTGCTGCTGATACTTTCAGGGCTGCAGCAGTTGATCAGCTGGAGGTATGGTCAGAAAGGGTAGATGTTAAGCTTATTAAACAAGCCATGGGTTCAGATCCCGCTTCTGTTGCATATGATACTGTGCAGTCAGCTCTAAAAGGAAATATTGATGTTGCAATAATCGATACTGCCGGACGCTTGCACAACAAGGCAAACCTGATGAACGAACTGGCAAAGATCAAGAAAGTTATGGCCAAGGTAATACCTGATGCCCCGCATGAAGTATTACTTATACTCGACGGTTCAACAGGACAGAATGCTTTTGAACAGGCCAAACAATTCACACTGTCAACTGAAGTAACATCCCTGGCAATTACCAAGCTTGACGGAACAGCAAAAGGAGGAGTTGTGATAGGTATATCTGACCAGTTTAAAATACCTGTAAAATATATAGGTGTAGGCGAAAAGCTCGAGCACCTGCAGGTTTTTAACCGCCACGAGTTTGTTGACTCACTGTTCTCATAAAAAGAAAATTCCACGTTGAAGGGGGAAAAGGGGATGTGAAAATGCAAAAATCAGTTAAAATAGTAAGCCTCGGTTGTTCTAAAAACACAGTAGATTCTGAGAAACTGCTAAAGCAGCTTCAATTTGCCGGATATTATACCGGTAACAGGCGAAATAATAAAAAAACAGATATAGTAATAGTCAATACCTGTGGATTTATTAATGACGCTAAAGAAGAATCTATTAATACTATCCTTGAACTTGTTGAGGCCCGTAGGAGGGGAAGTATTGGGGAACTTTATGTAATGGGTTGTCTGTCTGAAAGATACAAAGATCAATTAAAGAAAGAGATACCTGAAGTTGATAAATATTTCGGCGTCAATAATCCGGCTGAGATATTAAAGTATCTGAAGTACGGCTATAATAAGTCACTTGAACTGGACAGGCAGCTTACCGGTCCGTCTCATTTTGCATACCTGAAAGTAAGTGAGGGATGTAACCGTAAATGTGCATTCTGTGCTATACCGGGAATTAGGGGCCCGTATATTAGTACACCAATAGATGACCTTGTTAAGGAAGCAGGGAATCTGGCCGGGAATGGAGTAAAGGAATTAATTCTTATAGCACAGGATCTCAGTTACTTTGGAACTGATCTTTACAGGAAACCTATGCTCACCAGGTTATGTGAGATGATACTGGATAATACAGGCATTGAATGGCTAAGGTTACATTACCTGTATCCGGGTAATATACCTGATGATCTGCTGGAAATGATTAAATACAATTCCAGGATATGCAAGTATATTGATTTACCTATACAACATATTTCGGATAGTATTCTCTCTGCTATGAAAAGGAATCATACAGGAGATGATACAAGGAAATTACTGTACCATATCCGGGACTATATACCTGAAGTAGCTATAAGAACCACTCTTATTACCGGTTATCCGGGGGAGACAGAAAAAGATTTTAACAGCTTACTCCGTTTTGTTACTGAATTCAGGTTTGAGAGGCTGGGTGTTTTCACTTATTCTCACGAAGAAGATACTTATGCTTACAGGACGATGAGTGATAATGTCCCTGAAAAAATAAAAAAGGAAAGAGCTGATGAAATAATGGCTGTGCAGCAACAAATATCATTACAGAAAAACAGGGATATGGCAGGTAAATCAATAGATGTAATTATTGACAGTGAAGAGAATGAATATTATATTGCCAGGTCTGAGTATGATAGCCCGGAGATTGACCAGGAAGTACTTATAAAGAAAGAAAGCAACATACTGAAATCAGGTGAGTTCTATAATGTATTAATCACAGGATCATCAGAATTTGATCTTGAAGCAAGGTTCTTATCCTGAATTTAGTAAATTGAAATATCCTATAAAACTTGAATTCATCCCGGCCACAGCACTCATAAGCAAAAACGGATCATAATATTATCAGTTTTTACTATCCGAGGGTAAAGACTTCTTATCGTCAGAACTAACTGATTTCCTGGCTTTTTTAAGCTTTATCTTTATATCTTCGTCTTTCTCATCCTTAATGACCTTAAGTGTGTCTCCAGCTTCTACTCCTGATTCAATTATCATCCCGGCCATAGGGTCTTCAAGATATTTTTGTATAGCCCGTTTCAATGGTCTTGCCCCATACTGAGAATCGAATCCTTTATCTGCAATAAATTCTTTTGCTTCATCAGTAAGTTCGATTTTGTACCCCAGTGAGAGGATCCTTTCGAACAGCCCTTTCAGTTCAATATCAATAATTGCATGAATACTTTCCCTGGACAAGGATTCAAAAATTACAACATCATCAATCCTGTTAAGGAATTCAGGAGCAAATGTTTTATGCAGTGCCTTCTGTATAACACTTTTAACATATCCATCCTTACCTGCTTTCTTAGTCTGGGTATCAAAACCTATACCCTGTCCAAAGTCTTTCAGCTGTCGAGAGCCAATATTACTGGTCATAATAACGATAGTATTCCTGAAATCAACCCTTCGTCCCAGGCTATCTGTCAGTTGTCCTTCATCAAGCAGCTGAAGCAGAATATGGAAAATATCAGGGTGTGCCTTTTCTATCTCGTCAAGCAGTACCACTGAATAAGGTTTGCGTCTCACTTTTTCAGTAAGCTGCCCGCCTTCTTCATAACCCACATATCCCGGAGGTGCACCCACCAGTCGTGAGACGGCAAATTTCTCCATATATTCACTCATATCAACCCTTATAAGGTTATCGGCACTATCAAACAGAAATTTTGCCAGTACTTTGGCAAGATATGTTTTACCCACACCTGTAGGACCGAGAAAAATAAATGTTCCTATCGGTTTATTAGGGTCTTTCAGTCCGGCCCTGTTTCTCTGTATAGCCCTTACAACTTTCTTTATAGCATTTTCCTGGCCAACAAGGCTCTTTTTCAATTCATCGGCCATCTTAAGCAATCGTGTACCTTCAGTTTGTGCAATACGTTGTACAGGAACACCTGTCATCATGGCAACCACTTCTGCTACTTTTTCGTCATCTACTGTTTCCCTGTTCTGAGCAAGGTCTGATTCCCATTTCTTTTTCTCAGATTCTATCATGTCCTGCAGTTCTTTTTCCTTATCCCTGAAACTTGCAGCACGTTCAAAATTCTGGTTTTTAACGGCATTCATTTTGTCCTTTCTCGCATCATCAAGCTCTTCTTCAAGCTTTAGTATTCTTTCAGGCACGACAATATTTGATATATGAACCCTTGAACCTGATTCATCCAATGCATCAATAGCCTTATCCGGCAGGTGACGATCGGTAATATACCTGTTAGTCAGCTTCACACATGCTTCTATTGCCTCATCTGTATAAAACACATTATGGTGATCTTCATACCTGTCTTTAATATTATTAAGGATATTTATGGTTTCATCTATTGTAGTCGGTTCCACCATTACTTTTTGGAACCTTCTTTCCAGGGCACCATCTTTTTCTATATGTTGCCTGTATTCATCAAGTGTTGTAGCTCCAATACATTGTATTTCACCTCTTGCCAGTGCCGGTTTGAGCATATTGGCAGCATCAAGTGATCCGGTTGCTCCTCCAGCACCAACTATTGTGTGTATCTCGTCAATAAAAAGTATTATATTATCATTTTTAGCCAGCTCATTGAGTATGGCTTTCATTCGTTCCTCGAACTGGCCACGGTATTTTGTTCCTGCTACTATGGAAGCCATATCGAGTGTTACCACTCTTTTACTGAAAAGCACCCTTGATACTTTTTTCTGTATTATCCTGAGAGCCAGGCCTTCAGCTATAGCTGATTTACCCACTCCCGGTTCCCCGATCAGTACAGGATTATTCTTCTTGCGTCTTGAAAGAATCTGTGCAAGTCTTTCTATCTCGCGGCCCCGTCCCACTACCGGATCAAGCCTGGTTTCTTCAGCAGCTTTTGTAAGGTCAATGCCGAAATTATCCAGTACAGGAGTATCAGATGAAGATTTTGCTGTGTGTTGGGAAGAACCATGCTGACCTTTACCCTGGTCTCCTTTGGCAAATCCTGCATCCTCATCTTCATCCTCCCTTGGAAAATCTGCCCTGGGTATTGGATTTTCAGCTTCAGCTACCTGCCTTACTGTCTGGTAATCAACGTTAAGTTCCGACAGGAATCTTGTAACAAACGAATTCTCCTCTTTTAATATTGCCAGGAGAAGATGCTCGGTATCAATAACATCACTTTTCAATGCTTTTGCTTCAAGGTGAACCAGTTTTAATATCCTCTCGGTGCTTTTGAGCAGTGGAAGTATATCATTTTCAGATATTTTAATAGGATTATCAACCCTTATACTTCTTTCAAGTGATCCCTTCAGCATGCTGAGGTCAACACCCTGGTTAACAAGAATATCTACTGCAAGGCCTTCTCCATCACGCAAAATACCCAACAATATATGCTCGGGGCTTATATGACTGTTACCCAGTCTTATTGCTTCTTCCTTACTGTACGTAAGAACATCTTTAACTTTTTGTGAAAATCTTGAATCCATAAAAACTTTCCTCATCTGTATTTATCGACCTCAAACCCAAACCGAAAATATTTATTTATGTAAAAAAAGCTCAGGTTCCCGAAATTATTTACTTTCTAATATCTAAACACCTGTAAACAAATTAAGTTTAGGTCATATTGTCATATTATCACTAACAAAAATACATAAAAAACCTAAATCATAATATTTTTCAGGCAATATACCTTAGTGCAAATAACATGCCCATTTTTAACAATAAATGTTAATAATTAGATGTCCCGGCATACGGTAAATAGGGAATAAATCACTAATTTTGTTGCCTGCAAATTATAGATATATATTCATATCAAACATATAAGTTTAAAAAGGTCTTAAATGTCGGATAAAGAGAGGATTATAAAGATAAATATTGAAGAGGAAATGAAGTCGGCATATATCGACTATTCCATGTCGGTAATTGTTTCAAGGGCTCTGCCCGATGTTCGCGACGGATTAAAGCCTGTTCACAGGCGGGTATTATTCGGAATGTCAGAACTGGGACTGTTTTCGAATAAGCCACATAAGAAATCAGCCAGGATAGTAGGGGAGGTGCTTGGTAAATATCATCCTCATGGTGATTCATCGGTCTATGAGGCTATGGTGAGAATGGCACAGGAATGGTCATTGAGGTATCCTTTTGTCGACGGACAGGGTAATTTCGGTTCAATAGATGGTGATAGTCCGGCAGCAATGAGGTATACAGAAGCAAGGCTGAGGAGGATTGCAGAGGAAACACTGGCTGATATTGATAAAGACACTGTGGACCATCAGCTGAATTTTGATGATTCTTTAAAAGAGCCTGTTGTTTTACCAACAAAAATTCCCACCCTGCTGATTAATGGCGCATCGGGTATTGCCGTGGGTATGGCAACAAATATGCCTCCTCATAACCTTTCTGAGATAGTGGATGCCACAATACAATATATTGATAATAATGACATTACTACAGAAGAACTGATGCAGTATGTCAAAGGTCCCGATTTTCCCACCGGAGGTATTATCTATGGCGAGCAGGGCATAAGAGATGCTTATGAAACAGGAAGGGGTAGAGTGGTTGTCAGGGCTAAAACAGACATTGAGCTCACACATTCAGGCAGGGAAAGTATTATTGTATCTGAGATCCCTTACCAGGTCAACAAAGCTGAGATGATACGCAAAATAGCTGACCTGATAAATGAAAAGAAAATTGAAGGGATATCATATATAAATGACGAATCGGACAGGAAGGGAATGAGGATAGTTATTATACTGAAAAAAGATGCCACTGCCAATGTTGTTCTTAATACCCTTTTCAAGTATACGCAGCTGCAAACTTCTTTCAGTGTTAATAATATAGCCCTTGTTAAGGGCCGTCCGCGAACACTTAACATCAATGATCTTATAAAGTATTTCGTTGATCATCGGCTTGACGTTGTAATCCGCCGTACACGGTACGAGCTTGACCAGGCGGAAAAACGTGCACATATACTTGAAGGTCTGATTATTGCAAGCGATAATATTGATGAAGTAATAGCCATAATAAGATCTTCTAAAACACCTGATGAAGCAAGGGAAAGACTGATGGAACGATTTGAACTATCTGATGCACAGTCACGTGCAATCGTTGAAATGCGGCTGCGTCAACTTACCGGACTTGAACAGGAAAAACTGAGAGAAGAATATGACGAACTGCTCAAACAAATTGAATATCTGCGCGGTGTGCTTGAAAGCCAGGATTTGCAGTTTGGTATAATCAAAGATGAGCTGACCGAGATTAAAGATAAATATGGTGATGAACGAAGAACAGAGATAGTTCCCAATGCTGAAGAGTTTAATCCTGAAGATTTTTATGCTGATGAAGAAATGGTAATAACCATTTCCCACATGGGTTATATTAAAAGAACACCACTGAGTGAATTCAGGGTGCAGAACAGGGGAGGATTCGGATCACGTGGAAGCACAACACGTGACAAAGATTTCATTGAGCATATGTTCATTGCCACAATGCATAATACAATGCTCTTCTTCACAAAGAATGGCAAATGTTTCTGGCTGAAAGTTTACCAGATACCTGAAGGAACAAGGATATCAAAGGGAAGAGCAATGCAAAACCTTATCAATATTGAGCCGGATGATACGGTTATGGCATATATAAATGTAAAAACACTGGACGACGAAGAGTATATAAACAATAACTTCATCGTCCTCTGTACAACCAAGGGGATAATAAAGAAGACCTCGTTGGAAGCATACAGCAGGCCCAGGCAAAATGGTGTAAATGCAATCACCGTAAGAGAAGGAGATACATTGCTTGAAGCCAGGATGACAAATGGTCACCAGTATATCATGATGGCCGTTGAATCAGGCCGGGCTATAAGATTCCATGAAAATGCCGTAAGACCTATGGGTAGAACAGCTTCAGGAGTAAGAGGTATTACACTTTCCAGTGATTCTGACACTGTTGTGGGTATGGTTGTCCTTGAACCTGATAATAAAGACCAGAATGTTCTTGTAGTATCAGAAAAAGGCTTTGGCAAACGCTCGCATATTGAAGATTACAGGCTAACAAACAGGGGAGGAAAAGGAGTAAAAACAATAAATATTACAGATAAAACAGGCTATCTTGTTGCTTTAAAGGCCGTAACAGACAAAAACGATCTTATGATAATAACACAATCGGGTACTGTCATAAGAATACCGGTGGAATCAATAAGGGTAATGGGAAGGGCAACACAGGGTGTGAAAATAATAAACCTCAGGGATGCTGATTCTATAGGCTCGGTAACAAATGTGGAAGTAAATGAAGAAGAAACTGGCACGGAATTGGAAGTAGATAAAGAAAATAACAATGAAAAGCAGACCTAATTTAGGCTCAAAGTATTTGAACATTAATAAGTAATATTATAAATTTGAAGCGAATTTCAGAATATGTAACTAAATGTATTGATATGAAAAATAATTTTCTTTCACTTATGTTAATAACTGCTTTGGCAGTTATATTCGCCGGATGCACTACACTAGATGCAGTGGCACAAAAAGGTAAAGTATCAAGTGCCCTTAATTATGTGGGTGCAGGAAATCTGGATAAAGCAAAAGAAGCAATTGACGCGGCCCTGGTACACGAAAAAACCAAAGCATGGGCTAAAACATATTATGCAGTAGGACGTGTTGCACAGGCATTGTGGGAAAAAGGACTTGAAACTGATAATGAAAAACTGATGACCAAATATGATAATCAGTTAATATATGCCTATGACAGTTATATTAAAGCTATTGATCTGGATAAAAAGAAAAATATTGAAAAAATGATTATAGTACAGCTTCCAAGTCTGGCTAATGATTTTCTTACATGGGCTGCAATGGAATTCGAAAATGAGAATTACAAAGAATGAACCATTGCATTCGAAAAATTACTCCAGATCCAGGAAAGTGAGATATATATGGGCAGTGTTGATACAGTTGTAGTATTCAATACCGCACTGGCAGCATATAATGCAAAAGACTTTGATAAAGCTCATAGCTACCTGGATCGTACAATAGAATTAAAATACGGAGATACAACACCTTATTTGCTTAAATATCAAGCATATAGCGAGGTAGGAGATCTGGAAAATGCAGAAAAAGTATTAAGGACTTCATTTGAAGAATTTCCTGAGAATGAGCAGGTTCTGCTTACTATGATCCAGTTCTTTATTGATAATGATAAACGCCAGGATGCTCTTGATTATTTGGATCTTGCACTCGAAGAGTCACCTGATAATCATAATTTACATTATGCCAAGGGAGTTATGCATATGCAATCAGATGAATATGATAAGGCACTCGTATCCTTGAAGAAATCTATCGAAATAGAAGATGAATTTTTCAACAGCCAGTATAATGCAGGTGTTTGTTATTATAATAAGGGAGCCAACATGCTTGAAGCGGCCAACGAAATTATGGACCCAGCTGAATATAATAAAGCATTTGAAGAAGCAAAAGCTGTTTTTGCCAATGCACTGCCTTATATGGAATGTGCACTTGAGCTTCAGCCCAATGACATGGATACCCTGATCAGTCTGAAGGAACTCTATTACCGTTTGCAGATGACTGAGAAGTATGAAGAAGTGATTGCTAAGATCGAATCTCTGGAAGGAGGAAAGTAGGTTAAGATACAAGAAACAAGATACAATTAGAGACGCAGTATGCTGCGTCTCTATTTTTTTTAGGGCGCTGGAATGGTGCCTTATTTTTTTAATATATGCGAATAATATGCGAACCTATAGATTCGAAATAAATGCGAATAAGGTGATTCAATGTTGATGCTAGGGTGTATGCTTATATATTCTATTTAACATAATATTAATTATAGGCAAATATGCAGCAAATTGCGTCCCCGAGCACGCGGGGTTAACATAATATCAGTTGCGGGGCGACAGCACCGTAACGGCTCGATATTATGTTAAAGCAATTTGCGGCCTGTCTTTCCTATCGCTGGCGCGGATCT
>DOZA01000114.1 GCA_003518245.1 Bacteroidales bacterium
ATCAAACTTGAGCGCAAAGAATATTTTCACTTTCTCAGGACCACCCCATATTCTTCCAACGGTATTTACCGATCCTTCGATCCTTGTATTGCTTATCTTTTTCACTTTTGCCCCTGTCATTGTACTTGTTGACACATAACCTCCAAGGTTAAGCAGGATATTTGCATCGGCATCTTCAGTATACCTGAGTCGGTAAAAGCTCACCCTGTTGGTAGCTGTTTGTTCTACCCAGGTTTTATATCTCTCAAGGAAAACACGGTGATAACCCGGCTGGACAATCTCA
This sequence comes from Bacteroidales bacterium, assembly GCA_003518245.1. Taxonomy (GTDB): domain Bacteria; phylum Bacteroidota; class Bacteroidia; order Bacteroidales; family VadinHA17; genus UBA9300. Next base: position 284 of record DOZA01000114.1, read on the forward strand.
CTGTTATGAGAAAATCCCGATTTCCAGCCATCATGCCATCCTGATGGATTTATTGTACCTGTTGCAGGCATAAGCTCAACACCGGATAACATCCAGGCATGGATCTGAGGAAAACTAAGGATCTCTGTGCTGTTATAATTATACCCTCCTCCCATCTGGTTCTTGTTACGGGTCATTGGCGCTGAGCTAATCATACCGAACGGGCGGCTACCGGTAACAAAAAAGAAATAACGACCACGTGTTGTTTCAATATAAGGGTCAACCATTGAAACAGGATCAAGTTCGTCTTCTGTTGAAGGGAATACTTCAATTTCGGATAATCCTATATTATCACCCATCCCATCTGTTACAACAAATCTGAACCAATCAATTTCCTTTGCCGGGAATTCAATTACACGAGCTCTCCCATCATTTGGGATCAGATTCACGCTCAATTCAGAGCCGTCACTGAATTGAAGAGTACCTCCCCCCAGATGGGTATCAAGGCTGGACCTGTCATAAAACACGATTTTGTCAATTAAATGCTTTTGATCCCAATCAAGCCGGATCCATGGATAATTAATTCCACCCCATGGATTCTGCTTACTGTCGGATGCCCATTCACCAATACCTGAAATTCGTATAAGACCGTCAATGATATTATTTGCCGGATAATCTGAATTCAATTCCACAGAAGCACTTACTTTTGCCAGGTAAGCAATATTGCCAGGGCCCGCAAGTAAATTTCCTGTCAGCAAAAGAAAAGCTGTTAATAAACTTATCAATTTAAACTTGATCATTCCTATTTGATTAATTATATCCTATAACTTTATTGATAAAAATTTTAGTCTTTCCTTTCAAGAACCAGCTTCTTTTTCTCCCATGGATACGGGTAAGCAGTGATCCATAATTCAGGTTCCAGATCAAGATTGTCCTTATCATAGCCAAAAACATAAACTTCGATGGTCTTTCCTATATATTCCTCATTAACGGGTATATAATATGTGTAATTCTGGTCGCGACGAGAATTGAAGTATTCCCATGGATTAGAATACATTGAGGGAGCCCGGTCTGGAGCCCCCACTGCTTTTCCGTCTATCCTCGCTGCGGCATAGGCACCATCAACACCATGCCTGCCGTTTATGGCAACGCATAAGTAGCTTCCTTCAGGGACTTCATCCAGTACCAGTGACTTCTTCCAGGCTTTCAGAGCCTTTTTGTTCCTGGGATGAGCGAACAGGTTTGAAGCCCTCCATTTTGTCCTGTCCATTTTATTTCCTGAGCTAAAACCTTCAATCTCTGTGATTTGCTGCGGAAAACTTCTGAAACGCAGATACCTCACTTTTTTGCCAATCGGGATATGTATCTTCAGACCGGACATATATGTTATCTGTTCCCATGTTTTCAGGTCTTGTGACACCTCAACGATATTTCCTTCTTCAGGAACAAGAGGTAATAAAGAAAACATATCCGGCACATTAATTTGCAGTTCATCAATATGAACCACTTCTCCCAGGTCAAGCCGCAGGCATCCCTTCTCGGTTCTGTATCTCCTGGTTTGCCAGAATCCTGTTGAATTATCACCATCAAACAGGTTCTTATCCCACACACCCCTGTCAACAAAAGCCTTCTGATTAAAAAAGGCATCTCTTGCTGCTTTTACTTCTGGTATTGATGTTTCACCTGATCTGTAAAGTGATCGTATTTCAAGTGCATTATTATCAGCGGCAAACACAGTCGCTTCAAAAAGGGTTTCAACATCTTCGGGGATACCGATCCCGGCAAGATCTCCTAGCTTCCTGTGAATCTTCTCTTTCAATACTTCTCCCGGGAAATCGACCTTTAGAGTCTTACCCTTCAATAATTTTGAAGTTTGTTTGCCATCCAGTTCTGCCGACTTATAAAGGCCATCATTAATAACTTTAAATTCTGACCTGGTTCCTGGCATACCAAGAATTTCAATCTCAACAGGCTTGTTCTCAACGTTTTTAAGGACTCTGAAATCAACACCTTCAAGAGCAGGTTCATCATAAACAGCAGTGCTAGCCAGTAGCAGGCAGGACCTGAAAGATTGAATATTTATCTTAATCATATCACCCTTGTTAAAGGTGCCAATAACTTTTTCTGTTGGATGTAATTGTATTAGTTTGACCTTTGCATTGGATGTAAGTCCGATCTCCTCATCAAGCTTAACAGAATAGGAACATTCATCCCAGGTCAGATTCCTGAGTGTTACTATCCTGGTTTTATCGTCACCTCGTGAAACAGCATTGGGGCCATATGTTTCTGGAAGTACCATTCCTTCAACCAGTATATCCCTGTATTTTCTGTGCAGGTTATAGATACGTGCCAGCTTAGCAAATTCATTATCCTTTAGTAGCCAGGGATTACCATATATTTCGGGGGCAAGGATCAGCGAACGATTAAAAGCCTGTAAAACAAGGTCGTCATCCCAGTAATCAAGGCATGATGAAAGGCATACCCCGTGA
>DOZA01000178.1 GCA_003518245.1 Bacteroidales bacterium
CAAGTTGATATAAATGACTTTGAAGGTTTGAAAGCCGGAATAAAGTGTTCAGGAATAATTATAGTTGTGTTCTTAGAAATATTCCTTGCTGTTTTCTTTGCCCTTTTCTTGACAATGAAACTACCAAAACCTCTCAAGTATACGTTGTTACCATCAACCATTGATTCTTTTACTGAGTTCATAAACTCCTCAACGGTTCTCTGAACAGTTACCTTCTCAATACCAGTTTTCTTGGCAATTTCGTTAACGATGTCTGCTTTAGTCATTTTAATGAATTTTAATTCAACAATTTATGCGTTTTAATTTTTTCTGAATGAACTTTGCAAATGTAGAATTTTATTTCATATAAATAAAATACTTTGCTTTATTTTTTTACTTTTTCTATTCATAACTACTTGAACTAGTGCCAATATATTGACCATATACATTAATCCTCCATGAAATTACATGGTATAAAAAGTTATTTGCTTATTTTTTAAAGCCTCATAACTATAAAATACGCCTCATTTAAAATTGTCTCGTTGATACAAGCTTTATTTTTACTACCTTTACGATCCGAACTATAGTATTCTAAACTTAATAAAAATGTCAGTTAACAAGGTTATTTTAGTGGGTAATGTGGGGAAGGACCCAGATGTACGTTATATAGATACAAATGTTCCGGTTGCAAGGTTTCCTTTCGCCACAAGCGAGACATACAGGAGCAGGGATGGAGAAAAAATAACCACAACTGAGTGGCATAATGTTGTATTATGGAGAGGTCTGGCAGAAGTAGCCGAGAAATTTGTAAAAAAAGGATCACAGCTCTTTATCGAGGGTAAAATACGTACCCGTTCATATGACGACAGGGACGGAAATAAAAAATACATAACTGAAATTATAGCTGATAATATGCAGATGCTGGGGCGTCGTTCAGACAGCCAAGCATCAGACAATGAAGATATCGATTCTTCATACAGTGAACCTGGAAGCCAGTCCGCATCTTCAAAAAATGGTTCTGCATCTCAGGCAGACGATTCTTTCAGGGATACAAATAACACTCCCGGGATTAATGATGAACCTGATGATCTGCCATTCTAGTGTTAATCAAATGATTGTCAATTGGAAACTATTGACCCTTTTCAACAAGTTTTAGCTGTATATAGTAATGCAATTACAACACCGGTGATTATTGAATTGATTGTACTGGTATTTTTGCTTATCTGCTCAGCTTTCATATCCGGCTCTGAGGTAGCATTTTTCTCTCTTGGCCCCTCAAATATGGACAAGTTGGAAAATAATCCTTCTCGTAATTCCTATGCTGCACTCAAACTGCTTGACAAACCAGATGAATTACTGAGTACGATACTTATAGCCAATAATTTTGTAAACGTGAGTATTGTATTGCTATCGGCATATATCAGTGAACAGCTATTTGATTTCGCTGAAAACCCGGTGCTTGGTTTCATCCTTGAAGTGGTGATAATTACTTTTATACTGCTTCTTTTTGGTGAGATCCTTCCAAAAGTTTATGCCACAAAGGCAAATGTGAAGTTCACCCTCATTATGTCTATACCTCTTACTGTATGTAAAAAAACATTCAGGCCACTGAGCATTTTCCTCATCAGGTCAACCTCACTTGTAAAACGAAGGACGGGTCAAAAAGATTACGGCATAAGTAAGGGTGAACTGTCTGAAGCTATTAGTATTACCTCAGGAGAAAACAAAGAGGACGAGAAAATACTCAAAGGAATAGTAAAGTTCGGGAATATAGAAGCCAAGGAAATCATGAGCCCCCGGATAGACATTATGGCCATAGATATCAAAACTCCTTTCAGGGAGCTCATACCCCCGATAATTGAATCAGGCTATTCACGAATACCAGTGTTTTCAGGAACCTTCGATAAAGTCCAGGGGATACTATACGTAAAAGATATTCTTCCACACTATCATAAGCCAAATAGTTTTAACTGGCAGTCATTAATGCGACCACCATATTTCGTCCCTGAGAATAAAAGGATAAATGACCTGCTGGAAGAATTCCAGACAAAGAAAATACATCTGGCGATAGTAATAGATGAATATGGTGGTACAAGTGGGATAATAACACTTGAAGATATTCTTGAAGAAATAGTAGGTGAAATACCTGATGAGCACGACTCAGAAGATATATCATTTGAAAAAATAAATGATAATATTTACATTTTTGAAGGCAAGACTTTACTTAACGACTTTTTTAAAGTCGTGGAGATTGAAAATGATCCCTTTGAAGAAGTAAGAGGAGACTCAGATACCCTGGCAGGTTTAATTCTTGAACTGACCGGTGAGATACCGGAGACAGGTTTCAGTATCGATTGTAAACAATTCCGTTTCAATATCCTTGCTGCTGACAAACGCAGGATAAAAAAACTCAGGGTTGAAATACTCAAGTATGAAGATGAAAAATAATAAGGTGAAAATATTTTATTTTATCATTGCCTCTTTTATATTATTATACGGATGCAGAAATAATTATGTACCAAGGCCCAGGGGACATTTCAGGATAGATTTCCCGGAAAAGGAATACACAGTTTTTGACTCAGTTTGTCCTTTTTCTTTTGAATACCCGGTATACAGTATCATAAAAAAAGAACCAGGGATGGATGAGTATTGCTGGTTCAACATTGAATTCCCGAATTATAAAGGCAAGCTGCATCTGAGCTATATGGATGTAAGCAATAACCTGAAGATGCTAACTGATGATGCTCATAAACTGGCCTATAAACACTCGGTTAAAGCAGATGCTATTGAAGAAAAACTGTGGATTAACGATAAGAAAAATGTTTATGGTATAATATATCTTATAAGTGGTGATGCAGCTTCATCGGTGCAGTTCTTTGTCACTGACAGTTTAAGTCATTATCTTAGGGGTTCATTATATTTTGATGCTCTACCCGATAAGGATTCACTTGCCCCGGTAATAAGTTTTTTCCGTGATGACATAGTGCATCTTGTCGAAACACTTGAATGGCAATGATAATACAATAAAATGGCTTGTATATCAGAACATCATCTCAATGAATACACAATGCTTGGGGTCTGGAAGATCGAAGAGGACCTAAAGACACTGCTGTCAATGGTGAAACTCGGTCCTGAAGACAAAAAGAAATTCAAGCAATTCAAAAGCAATTCAAGAAAGCTTGAATTTCTGAGCGTTAGAGCTCTGCTTGCTGAACTGTTAGGGCCGGAAGCCAGAATAGTATACAATAAGAATAATAAACCTTTCATTAAAGATGGTTCACATTTTATAAGTATCTCCCATTCACATAAACTGACAGCAATAATGCTGAGCTCACGTGAAAGAATAGGTATTGACCTTGAGTATATGAGCTCAAATATTATGCGCATAGCGAGGAAATTTATTAACAGGAACGAAAAAGTTACGCGCAAAAGAGACCTGAGAAAATATCATTTATACTTACACTGGTGTGCCAAGGAATCACTGTATAAGATATGTGATAAGGAAGGTATAAATATGCAGAAGAATATCACTATTCATCCATTCACCGTTGAAGAATCAGGTGATATCACGGGTAAGGTGCACTCTGAGATGATAAACGAAGTGTTTGATTTGCAGTATACCCGGTATGAGAATTATGCAATAGTCTGGACTAAAAAAGAATATGATGTTAAAGAGTCTGAAAAGGCAAAAATGTATCGCCCTGTTAATGGATCCTGATAATTATGATCCTGAGAATATCACTACCCTGTTAAATATTAATTCAAATTGCAGTCCTGATTTTATTTTTGTCGGTGGCAGTCTTATTTCTGTCAACCCTGAAATATTAATATTAAAAATCAAGGAGAACATTGATATTCCTGTTGTTCTTTTCCCTGGCAGCCCCCTGCAGTTAACCGATAAGGCTGACAGTATATTATTTCTGTCATTGATATCAGGTAGAAACCCGGAATTACTTATTGGCAATCATGTCATAGCAGCTCCCTTTCTCAAACAGATGGATATAGAAATTATTCCCACAGGATATATACTAATTAATTGTGGCACAAAAACATCAGTTGAATATATGAGCCAGACCGATGCTGTCCCATACACAAAAGTTGATATTGCCACGGCCACTGCCATAGCAGGTGAGATGCTTGGACTTAAACTGATATACCTCGAAGGGGGCAGCGGTGCCAGCCGGCCAATATCAATGGAAATGATAAAAATCGTAAAGCAGGCAATAACGGTTCCTCTTATTGTGGGAGGTGGCTTGCGTGGGCCCGCAGACATAGAAAAAGCCTATGAGGCCGGTGCTGATATGGTGGTGCTGGGTAA
>DOZA01000138.1 GCA_003518245.1 Bacteroidales bacterium
GCTGTCGCATAACTGCCCGTAATAAGATATTTCAGCTGGTCACCGGCATCATGCCAGCCACCACTAACATCTATAAATGTGGAATCAGCCATAGGCCCATACATGGTTTTACCATCCATCCTGTGACATTCAATATCAAGGAAGGGGTTATATCCACACCTTTGCTGACGCATAAAACCAAGCAATTTATCAGTAAAACCATTGTAAGGGTTTCGTGACACCGTGAAAGTCTGTGAAGTACATACAGATTCGCAGCCTGCAAGCTTATATTTACCCGCAATATCAAGGGATGAGAAATCAAGACGATAATAATACGTAAAAGTTCCCCAGCCTTCTTCCTCTGATTTAGTCAGTATAAGACTGTCTTTTACCAGCTCATTACTTTCAGAGATGATTGAAAAATACTCTGTCACAGGCATATTTGAGAAAATTATAGCACTCTTTTTGCCTGAGATATGATACCCTGCCTGGTTTACCCTGATATAAACAGGTTCATGCTTCCCCTCGCATGCATTAATTAATAATAAAAAACAAATCAGAATAATATGCAGATATATATAATTTGAATAAGACTTAGAGGTGCGTAATCCTTTTATCGCATGATTGTTTATGCAAAAATTCCTATATATTTTTCCCATTTTTGGGTATTTTTAGTCACCTTGCTCAGTTATACAGGACAAAATTTTGATTAATAGATACTTTCTCAGCTTACTATTTCATTCACTCCTTCCAGTATAAAATGTGGTTTATATGGAAACTCGTCCATATCAGAGATAATAGCTTTCTTTTCCCTGATCTTTTCTATAATAATCTTCTTATCCATATTATTGCTTTAATATTAGCCATTGAAGCATGTCAAATCCAAGCCCATTTTTCCATTACTCCATCAAGCCTTCACTTCTTAATACTCCCCAGAACATTCTGTATCGATTCCTCAAAAGAATTTGCTGCTTCTACCCATCGCATGATTTTTTCACTTACTTCAGGGTATTCACCAGTTCGCATCGAAACAGTTTTATAACACAACTCTTTAAGCTCCTGGATATTATCAAGTAAATGCATAAAATATATCCTGAAAAATCCATCAGTAATGAAAAAGTATTTTTTCCTTTCGGACGCATGAGTCCCGTAATTTATCATCTTAGCAGACAGCAGATAATTCAGAGAAGTACTGATAGAACTCTTACTGGCCCTGAAAAAGTCTACCAGCTCAGAAAAGGTAGTCTCCGGTTTATCAATATTTGTAAAATAGGCCATTATCCTGCCTTGCATGGGTGTCAATCCGAATTTCTCGAATACTCTTCCGGTTTCTTCTATATGTTCTCTTAATCCTTTCTGGATCATTACTTATTTTCTTTATCGTTTTAGCTAAACAAATCTATAAATTATTTATTAAGTTCATTAAATTTTGAACTAAAAAAACATATTATTCAATTATGCTGGTACAAATAAAAAAAATGTTATAGTTTTGATTTTTATCAAAAAAATAAGATTGTACAACTAATACTTTAAGAAATTGTTACAGACTATTGACTGGATGATAGTAGCATCCTTTTTCGTTATAGTAATAGGGATAGGATGGGTAGCATCCAAAACAGCCGGTAAAAATACAACAGAGTTTTTCCTTGGTGGACGTGGTATGCCATGGTGGCTGCTGGGTATCTCAATGGTAGCATGCACATTCTCTGCTGACACCCCTAATCTTGTCACGGGCATGGTACGTGAAGATGGTGTTGCAAAAAACTGGGCATGGTGGGCTTTCCTTATCACAGGTATGGTTACCGTTTTTATCTATGCCAAATTATGGAGGCGGTCCAACGTAATGACTGACCTGGAATATTACGAGTTGAGGTATAGCGGCAAAGCGGCTTCATTTCTCAGGGGCTTCAGGTCTTTGTATCTTGGAATATTTTTTAATACCCTTATCATGGGTACTGTTACACTGGCAGCTATTAAGATAGGCGGTATAATGCTTGGTATAAAGCCATGGCAGGCAGTCTTGGGAGGATCGATAGTTGTGATGATTTATGCTAGTCTGGGAGGCTTAAAAGGAGTTATCCGGGCTGATTTTTTCCAGTACAGTATAGCCATGTTTGGTGCTGTTCTTGCTGCTGTTATTGCTGTAAAGCAACCCGAGGTCAACGGTCTCAAAAACCTCCTTTCCAATCCTGCCCTTCAGGAAAAGATTAAAGTATTACCCGATTTCAGTAATCCATCGGTATGGGTAACACTGTTGCTTATTCCCATAGCCGTACAGTGGTGGGCCGTATGGTATCCGGGTGCTGAACCTGGTGGTGGAGGGTATATAGCCCAGAGGATGTTATCAGCCAAGAATGAAAAGAATGCCATAGGAGCTACCCTGCTCTTTAATTTTGCCCATTATGCTCTAAGACCCTGGCCATGGATAATAGTAGCACTGGCATCAATTGTTATTTACCCTGACCTGGATTCGATACGTGCCCAGTTCCCTGATATTGCAGAGACATACCTGAAGGATGATATTGCTTACCCGGTAATGCTCTCAAAGATTGGTCCAGGATGGCTCGGACTGGTTACTGCATCAATTATTGCTGCTTACATGTCAACGATTGGGACCCATCTTAACTGGGGCTCATCATACGTTGTTAATGATTTCTACAGGCGCTTTGTCAAGAAAGATGCCCCGGAAAAAGAACTCGTTAGAGTAGGCAGGATAACCACAGTATCACTTATGATAATAGCCGGTCTGATAGCCCTGTTCTTTCTTAATAATGCTACACAGGCATTTGACGTTCTCCTGTTATCGGGAGCAGGGACAGGAGCAATTTACCTGCTCAGGTGGTTCTGGTGGAGAATAAATGCATGGACTGAAATTATTGCTATGGTTGCAGCCACTATATCTGCTGTTGTGCTGGTATTCTTCGTTCCTGATAGTGCAATACAGTTCTGGGTTCTTGATGGTTTTACGTCCAAACTTCTTATTGCCGTACTGATTACAACAATAGTATGGATAACAACAACATTTCTCACAGCACCCGAAACAAAGGAAACATTAAGGAATTTCTACAGGGTAACAAGACCCGGAGGACCGGGCTGGAAAAAAATTGTGGATGAAGCAAGACAGGATGGTATAACTATTATTGATGAAAAAGATGAAGGCCGTAAATGGGAAATGCCATTGCAGGTACTGTGCGTATTTATCGGTGCGATAGCAATTTACAGCTCATTATTCTCAATTGGCAGCTTTGTCTATGGCAAACCTTGGCTTGGAGTTCTGCTGGCAATAATTGCAATAGCAGGTACAATATTCCTGTTTAGAACATTCGATAAATTAAATGCTGACAGATAAAATATGATAGCATATGTCATCAGTAAATGACCTGAAAAAAATAGTCGGCAAGTTCAATACAGAAGGACCTTTCCATTCAGGAAATATTTTTGGGACAGGTCATATACATAATACATATA
>DOZA01000126.1 GCA_003518245.1 Bacteroidales bacterium
GTAATGCAATCATCCGACCCGGAAAATTTACATTATGCTCATATACTTAAATCAAACTTCATAAATAAAAATTCCCAAAGCCTGCTTGAAGATCTGAAGTCATTTATTAACTATTACCTGGGCTTTGGTCATTTTGTCTACAGGGATAATATGGGAAGACAGATAGCAGTGGCCAAGTCAATGAATGAATTTGAGCAGTATTTAAAAACTATACCCGAGGATTCACTGGTCTATCATGCCATGAAGAATCACTTTTCACTCTGGCTTATGGCCAGGGGAGAGGTCAAGATAGCTAAAATTATTAACCCTATGAAGATCAGTGATTTTTCAGACATGGCTGAGATGAGGAACTTTTTACTGGACCTGATATCAAAACGCAGGCGAGAGATGGATAAGGGTAAATTAGTTAACTATGATGAAACAGCAGCTATTGACGAGAGCAATGTTGTGAGCCTGGCCGGTGGTTCATTGGGAGGGAAAGGTAGGGGACTGGCTTTTATTAATACACTAATATACGGGTTTGAACTGGGTAAACTGACACCAGGGATAAATATAAAAAGCCCGGTAACAATGATAATAGGAACTGATGAGTTTGATCTTTTTATTGAAACAAACAAGCTTCGAACAGTTATTAAGGAAGAGAAGAATTATGAAAACCTCAAAAGAAAATTCCTCAATTGTAATCTTTCCTTTAACCTGGAGAAGAAGTTAAGATCATTCCTTAAATTGATGGATAAACCCATAGCCATACGTTCATCCAGCCTCTTTGAAGATTCTATGAGCCAGCCTTTCTCAGGGATTTTCGGCACATACCTTCTGCCAAATAATAACCCTGATTTTGATACAAGGCTCAAGATTATTATGGATGCTATCAAACTGGTATTTGCTTCTATATATTCGAAATCTGCACGTACTTATTTTGAGGCTATTAACTATATGATAGAGCAGGAAAAAATGGCTATTGTATTGCAGGAAGTGGTGGGAAACAGGTTCGAAGATGCTTTTTACCCTCATATAAGCGGTACAGCACAATCCTATAATTTCTATCCCGTTGCACATATGAGACCTGGTGAAGGCTTCGCCCTTGCAGCAATAGGGCTTGGTCAGTATGTGGTAGAAGGGGAAAAAGCATACAGGTTCTCTCCGGCATACCCAGCACTAGATATTGTATCACAGAAAGATATATCCAAGAACTCACAGGTTTATTTCTTCGCTGTAGATATGAAAAAGGAAAAGATAAACCTGCTTGAAGGTGAAAACGCCGGTCTCATAAAACTTGAGATAGCCGATTCAGAAAGACATGGAACACTCAAACACTGTGCTTCCGTTTATAATCCTGATAACGATACAATAGAACCAGGGATAGACAGCATTGGCCCGCGAGTGGTGAACTTTGCAAATATATTAAGATATGATTATATACCACTAGCTGAAACAATAGCAACAGTGCTTGATGTTGTGAAAGAAGCATTCGGAACTCCTGTAGAGATAGAATATGCTGTTGATCTTAACCTTGATAAGAATGGGAAAGCTGATTTCTATATTCTACAGGTTAAACCACTTGTAGGTAGTGGCGCAGGATATAATATTAATTTGAAAAAGATCAATGAGGATAAATGTTTACTGATATCAAAAAGAAGCATGGGTAACGGCAAGGTTGATAATATAAGGGATGTAGTATATATTGATCCGGAAAAGTTTAATAATACCCTTACCGAAGCAATGGCAGAGGAAATAGATGCCATTAATGATAAAATGTTGGCCAGGCGTGAAAATTATATACTTATAGGACCGGGCAGATGGGGTACAAGAGACAGGTTTATAGGTGTTCCGGTAGCCTGGCCTCAAATATCGCAGGCCAAGGTTATAGTAGAGGTAAGCCTGCCTGAGTTTCCTCTTGATGCATCTCTTGGCTCTCATTTCTTCCATAATGTTACCTCCATGAATGTGGGATATTTCTCTGTCGATCAGGCATCAAAGGATGAATTTGTTAAATGGGATAAACTTAAAAGGGAAGAGTTGGTAAGCGAAGGTAAATTTTTTAAACATGTGAGATTCAGATCGCCTCTTAAAATCAGAATGGACGGTAAGAAACGAATCTCAATTATTGAATATACTGAATGTAGCTAATATGGCAATTATTGAAGGTATAATGGAATTGCAGAAGTATGACTTTAGTGATACTTCCTTTAATCTATTAATGCAGAGGCGAATACATAAAGTTCTCATTATATGCAGTAACTATGATAACTATATGCTTGAGGAGGATGGTCGTATTGATGAGCAGATTTTTAATGAATATGTTTCACTTAACCTCAGGTATCCACCTTCATTTATTCAGACCGATAGTGAAGATGAGGCCATGCAAATACTCAATGAGGAAAAGATAGACCTTGTTATTTCAATGCTCAATTTCAGGGAACAGGATGTTTTTGCTATTGCCCGGAGGATAAAAGAAAAATGCCCCTCTACACCAATTATTGCATTGACATATTTTTCACGCGAGGTATCTCTCCGGCTACAGAGAGAAGACCTCAGTGCTGTCGATTATGTGTTTTGCTGGCTCGGCGATGCAAGCCTTCTGCTGGCCATTATAAAACTACTTGAAGACAGGATGAATGCGGACTATGATATCGACGTGGTTGGTGTACAGGCTATAATATTGGTGGAAGACTCAATACGATATATATCAACCTACCTGCCTAACCTGTATAAAATAGTCCTGAAGCAATCCAGGGATTTTCAACAGGAAGCATTGAATCCGCATCAAAAGATGCTGAGAATGAGAGGCAGAACAAAGATCCTGCTGGCCACTAATTATGAAGATGCCATTACATTGTACGAGAAGTATAAGTATAATGTACTGGGAGTAATATCGGATATTTCATATAAAAAAAATGGTGTTCATAAGACTGATGCAGGGATTGACCTGTGTAAGATTATAAGGAAAGACGATAGCAATATGCCTTTTCTCCTTCAGTCATCAGATATTGAATCAAAGAAAACAGCCGATGAACTGGAGGTAGGCTTCCTGAACAAATATTCGAAGAATCTCTCTATTGAGCTTAGAAATTTTATAATACAAAATCTGGCTTTCGGACCTTTCGTGTTCAGAAATCCTGAAACGATGGAAGCTATTAGTATTGCTACTGACCTTCATAGTTTTCAGCAAAAACTGCTTACCCTTCCTGATAATTCGCTGTTTTACCATGCTGAACGCAATCATTTCTCCAAATGGCTGAATGCCAGAGCTCTGTTTCCTGTTGCCCAGCTTTTTAAGTTTATCAGGATGGAGGATTTTGATTCTATGGAGGACATGAGGAGGTTTATTTATGTTGCCATTTCAAGCTTCAGGCTGGGCAAGGGCAGGGGTGTCATAGCTAAATTTGACCGTAATACCTTTGATGAGTATCAGATATTCAGCAGGATAGGTGAGGGTTCAATTGGGGGTAAGGCACGAGGGCTGGCTTTTATTAACAGTATAATTAAAAAGCATAAGTTATTTAATAAGTACCATGGAACACTTATTACAATACCACGGACTGTGGTACTTAGTACTGATGTGTTTGATGAGTTCATGGAAAGGAATAACCTCTATTCAGTTGGAATAAGCGACCTGGACGATGAGGAGATCCTGAGAAAATTTGTAGAAGCTAAACTGCCGGGATGGGTTTACCAGGACCTTTATGCTTTCCTCGCAGTATCCCGTTCACGCCCTCTTGCTGTTAGATCATCAAGTAAGCTGGAAGACAGTCATTACCAGCCATTTGCAGGAATATATTCGACTTACATGATACCACGGGTGGCAGATAACCCGGTAATGATTAATATGCTGTCTGATGCGATAAAAGAAGTATATGCCTCAGTATACTATAAGAGTAGCAAGGCGTATATGACCGCCACTGCCAATGTAATTGATGAAGAAAAAATGGGCATCATCATCCAGGAAGTATGCGGTAACAAACATGATAATATTTACTATCCTACACTATCGGGTGTTGCACGGTCAATAAATTTTTATCCTATAGGATCCGAGAAAGCAGAAGATGGGATTGCTAATATAGCTATGGGATTGGGTAAACTAATAGTAGATGGAGGTATATCACTTCGCTTCTCCCCTAAGTACCCGGCCAAGGTACTTCAATTAAGTACACCGTCTGAGGCGCTGAAGGAGACACAGAAGATATATTATGCCCTGGACCTTGATTCAGGTAGCTTTGTTCCATCTGTTGATGACGGGGTGAATATAAAAAAGCTTAAAATAAATGATGAGATTAGTGTAAGCACTTTAAAAAAAGTAGCCTCAACATTTGACCTCCATAATAATATGATACGCCCCGGTATCACACATAAAGGTAAACGCATCATTACATTTGATAATATACTTAAATATAGCTCTTTCCCATTGGCTCAGGTGCTTGATTACCTTCTGAACCTGGGACAGAAAGAGATGGGTAATCCTGTTGAGATAGAATTTGCAGCCAACCTGGAAACTGAGTCAAGCCTGCTTAATATTTTTAATTTACTACAGATAAGACCTATTGTTGAAAGTGACCAGACCAGGAAAATTAATATTTCTGATATTAAAGAGGAAGACACTATTATTATGTCTGACTCAGCATTGGGTAATGGTGTAATAAAGGGCATTAATGATCTTATATATATTAAACCCGAATCATTCAAAGCATCCAATAATAAAAAAATCGTAGAAATAATTGATAATATCAACAGCAGGTTTGTAAAGGAATTGAAGAACTATGTCCTGATAGGACCTGGTCGCTGGGGCTCAACCGATCCATGGCTGGGTATACCAATTAAATGGCCACATATCTCGCAGGCAAGGGTAATAGTTGAATCAGGACTTTCGAATTACAGGATCGATCCAAGCCAGGGGACACACTTTTTCCAGAATATAACATCTTTCAGGCTAGGTTATTTCACCATCAATCCTTATATAAACGAGGGATATTATGATGTAGATTTTCTGAATAATACTTCTCATGTTTATCAGGATGATTATATCAGGCATGTTAGGTTTGATAACCCATTAATTATTATAATAGATGGCAGGATACACAAAGGTGCTATACTAAAACCAGGTATAGATGCAGATCATAAAGGGCTGACAAATAATAGCGGTACTTAAACATACTTACTTGCAGATTCAACATTTACTGTTCTGTCAGCTTTCTTGATAAGTCCCTGTAATACATTACCGGGTCCTACTTCTGTAAAATGATCAGCGCCGTCTTTTATCATATTAAACATTGTTTGTGTCCATCTTACCGGTGACGTTAGCTGAGCTATAAGGTTTTCCTTTATCTTTTGAGGTTCTTTCACAGGCAGGCCCGTAGCATTTTGATAAACAGGACAAACAGGATCTGAAAATTCGGCTTCGTTTATCGCTTTTTCCAGTTCCTGTCTGGCGGGTTCCATAAAAGGAGAATGAAAAGCACCTCCTACAGCAAGTTTGATTGCCATGCGTGCACCTTTTTGTTTAAGTTCATCGATAGCTTTGTCTACCCCTTCAATAGATCCTGAAATAACGAGCTGGCCTGGTGCATTGTAGTTGGCAGGGATAATAATATCATCAATAGACTTACATACTTCTTCCACTATATTATCTTCAAGGCCTATGATTGCTGCCATTGTTGAAGGGTTAAGCTCACATGCCTTTTGCATCGCATGAGCCCTCTGAGCTACCAGCCTGAGGCCTTCTTCAAAGCTAAGGGCACGATTGGCTACAAGTGCTGAAAATTCACCGAGAGAATGACCGGCAACCATATCAGGGCTTAACCTGTCACCCAGAGCAGTGACATTAATTATTGAATGAAGGAATATAGCAGGCTGGGTGACATTGGTTTGCTTCAGATCCTCATCTGTGCCGTTAAACATAATATCAGTAATATCGAAACCCAGAATTTCATTACCTGCCTTAAACATATCACGGCATATATCATTCGATTCATACAGGTCTTTTCCCATGCCACTGAACTGTGCACCCTGTCCGGGGAAAACAAATGCTTTCATCCTAATGCAAATTTTGTCCTATTAAATGAATAAATTCCTCGCGGGTTTGTAGATGATCAAGGAAACAACCGGTAAAAGCAGAGGTTGTTGTTACAGAATGTTGTTTTTGAACACCTCTGATCTGCATGCACATATGCTGGGCTTCAATTACAACAGCCACACCCAGTGGTTTCAATGTCTCCTGTATACAATCCCTTATCTGGTTTGTCAGTCTTTCCTGTACCTGCAGCCTTCTTGCATAAGCCTCGGTAACCCTGGCCAGTTTACTTAATCCGGTAATATATTTATCAGGTATATATGCTACATGTGCTTTACCAAAAAAAGGAAGCATATGATGTTCACACAATGAAAATACTTCAATATCCTTGACAATAACCATTTGTCTGTAGTCTTCACGGAAAGTGGCGTTTCTCAATATCTCGTGGGGATCATGATTATAACCCTGGGTTAAGAATTGTATTGCCTTGGCAACTCTTTCAGGAGTGTCCTTAAGACCTTCCCTACGGGCATCCTCACCTATTAATTGTAGCACTTCGCGGTATAATTCCGCCATCTTTACGATTTTTTCATCATTCCATGAATCTATCTTGGTGTAACCCGAGTCATTTTTAAGCCCGGATCCATTATTTATTATCTCCATAGTTATATTTATTATCCGTAATATTCAATATAATTATTCTCAGTCTCGGTGATTTTTATACAATGTAATTCAACTCCTTCTTTGCGAACCTGGGGTTCAAGTATTTCCCATATTACTATGGCTATATTCTCCGTTGAAACCAGCTTTCCTTTCATAAAATCTACCTGGGTGTTTATATTCATATGATCAAGGTGTATGATCACATGCTTATTTATAATCTCCTTAAGCTTTTTCAGATTCATTGCATAACCAAGCTCCTTGTTCATTTCACCTTTTACAGTCACAAAGAGCTCGTAATTATGACCATGCCATTCAGGATTTGAACAAGGCCCGTATGCTTCTTCATTTTTCTCATCACTAAAATCGGGTCTGAACATCCTGTGAGCAGCACAGAACCTTTCTCTTCTGGTGAGATAAATCATAGGTCTTCTATTTTTGTTTGGCTCAAATTTGAGCCTTTTTATCCGGAAAAACAATATCTTTATTCATTACTTGGTAATATAAAGTAGCTTGATGGTCAATAATCTATTATTAATTGCAGCAACAAAAAGAGAAATTGAATGCATACGTAATTTGCATACTGGAGAGATGAATGCAGGGATTCATAAAATAACAGGTGGCATAGGACCGGTATCAACAGTCTATTCTCTAATGGATCATCTTATGCATAATGAAAGACCCGGGGTAGTATTAAATATTGGTATAGCAGGGAGCTACAGGAATGAATTTCCTGTTGGGACTGTGGTAACTCCGGCAACAGACTGTTTTGCAGACCTGGGTGTTTATGACGATAATAAATTTATTTCCTTGAGCCAGGCAGGGATAAATGATAATAATGATAATTATACACCTGCAGGTATTTTTAGCGCTGATGCTGATTTCCTGGAAAGAATTCCTGCCGGGATCAAACCTGTAAAAGCAGTCACCGTTAATACAGCTACAGGATCAAATAAAGGCCGCAACAAAATAGAGGAGCAATTTCATCCGGATATTGAAACAATGGAGGGAGCTGCTATTTATTATGTTTGCAAGCAAAAACACATACCCTGCATTGGCTTAAGATCAGTTTCAAATATAGTTGGCCGCAGAGATAAATCCTTATGGGATATAGACCTGGCCCTTCGCAAACTGGGTCAAGCAGTAGAAGAATATCTGAATGAGTTATTTATATGAAAACGTTGAGCCTGGGGATATCAACATGCCCGAATGATACTTTTATATTTGATGCCATGTTAAATGGTAAGATCGATACCCTCGGTCTGCATTTTGATTATGAGCTGATAGATGTTGAGGAGTTGAATAAGAAAGCTTTCAATACCAGAATTGATATTACGAAAATAAGTTATCATGCTTATGCCCTTGTTTCAGAAGATTATATTCTTCTAAATTCAGGATCTGCACTCGGATTTAATAATGGTCCCTTACTGGTGGCCGCAGACATAACAGACATTTCCCAGCTCAGGAGTAAAATTATTGCTATACCCGGGAGATATACCACCGCAAACTTATTATTAAGTATTCTCTATCCTGATCTGAAAGAAAAACATGAATTTCTTTTCTCTGATATAGAGGATATTATTATTAATAAGCAAGCCAAGGCAGGTTTGCTGATTCATGAAAACAGGTTTACATACCAGGATAAAGGTTTACACAGGATAACAGACCTGGGTGAGGAATGGGAAAAAATAACAGGGATGCCTATACCTCTTGGAGGTATAGCTATAAAGAGAGATCTGGGAATGGAAACTGCTGAAAAAGTAGAAAAGGTACTGGCCTCAAGTATTGATTATGCATTCAGGAATCCACAATCATCTTATGACTTTGTAAGGAAATATGCTGCTTCAATGCAAAGGGATGTTATGCAGAAGCATATCAGCCTGTATGTGAATGATTTCAGTCGTGACCTTGGTGAAAAAGGCAGGCAAGCGGTGAGGATACTGTATGAAAGGGCCAG
>DOZA01000065.1 GCA_003518245.1 Bacteroidales bacterium
CATCAATAATATGATCGATATCAGCACCCGGGTAGACATCCCTGATAACCTTTTTCGCTTCACTATTTCTGCCCTCCTTGACCAGCCACCTGGGGCTTCTGCCAACCATAAATAACATCATTAAGAATAATATTGCAGGTATTGCCATTGAAAACATCATAAAACGCCAGTTATTCTCACCGGTATCAATGAGGAGAAAATCTGTAAAGAAAGCCAATAATATACCCGTGACTATTGCCAGCTGGAAACTAACTGTAAGCCTGCCACGATATTTCGCAGGCGATATTTCTGAAATATATAAAGGAGATACCACCGAAGCACCTCCTACAGCCAGCCCACCTATAAACCGGAATACTATAAATGTATAGATATTATCTGCAAAGCCTGTTCCTGCTGCCGATAAAAGAAAAAGCATGGCAAGAATTCTCATGATCATTCTTCTTCCAAAATTATCGGATTGCTGTCCGGCAAACAGGGCTCCTACTATGCACCCGCCAAGTGCTGAACTTACTGCTGCCCCTTTCATTGTTTCCGAAAGAGTGAAAACTTCGGTTAAGAATGGTAAGGCCCCATTTATTACAGCTGTCTCAAAACCAAAAAGCAAGCCTCCAAGTGAAGCTGTAATTGTTGCAATGATTAATTTTCTCGTCATTTAACCCTATGAAACTTATAAAACAGATTATGTATAAGTGACTAAAGCTACGGGTAAATATTTAATATCCCAATATATCACTTTGCTTAATATTAAAAACAATCTTATCAATTATTCTGACCGACACATCATGAAGGCCTGGATTTATTATATTTACATTTTCAATCTAAACAATGATTGAGTAATCATTAATTAAAAGTTATTTTTATTATACCCACCTGCCATTAAGAGGGTTGGGAATATATTGACTAATAATAAATATTAATTACTTTTAATACCTCTAAAAGTTCATAACATAATTCTCAATGAGTGAAGAAATCCTCAAGGCTCTTATGCAACTTTTTGCCCTTCTGATCAAACAGGATGGTGGCATGCTATCCAGCGAAAGAGAATATGTTGTGAATTTTCTCGAAAAACAGCTCAGCCATGATTCGGTCAATAAATTCCTGGAGCTTTTTGACAGGGATGTAGGCCCATTAATGGATCATGCTCCTGAGGTAGAAAATAAACCGACCTCCGTAAAAGACTCTGTTAAGATATTCAGCATCTGCAAGCAAATTAACCGCACGCTTAACCAGTCACAAAAGATTGTGGTATTTATGCGGTTGTATGAACTGGTTAATGCGGATAAAAGGTTTACTCTTCAGCGGATGAATATCATTAATACCCTTGCCGAGGTGTTCAAAATATCACGTGAAGAGTTCAGTAGTATTGAAAAATTCATTAAGCATGACAGCTATGAAGATCCCCTGGATAGCTCTGTACTTGTTCTTAAGCACGACTCAACATGCCCTGAATGTGAAGAAGAAAGTGATAAAAATAAGATGGCAGGCAATTTTTTGCTGGTGCTATGGGTCAGCAGTGTGGACCTGTTCTTCATTAAATATTACTCTGAAGAGCAATTTTCTCTCAACGGCCTTCCGATAGATTCCGGAAAAATATATATTGTTGCCAAAGGCAGTGTCTTAAGATATCAACATGGTTCTGCGATTTATTACAGCGATATTTCATCACGTTTCCTGTCTAAAAAACGATTTGAAAAGATAAGCCTTGTCGCTAACAATCTCGTTTATGAATTTACGGGAGGGCAAAAAGGTATAAATAACATAAGTTTAAATGAAAGAGAGGGAAACCTTATTGGTATACTGGGCAAAAGTGGATCAGGTAAGACAACCCTTATGAATATTCTCTGTGGAGCCCAGAAACCAAAAGGAGGATCGGTTAAAATAAACAGTTTAGATCTAAGCAGCAATCCCAAAGAACTTGATGGGGTAATTGGATATGTGCCACAGGAAGACATGCTGATAGAGAATCTTTCAGTTTTCGGGAACCTTTATTATGCAGCATGCCTTTGTTTTAAGCAGCTTGATAAAGAGGAAATAACAGTCATGGTTGACAGGCTGCTGAATACCCTGGGTCTTTATGAAAAAAGAAACCTTAAAGTTGGCTCAGTATTAAATAAGGTTATAAGCGGAGGGCAAAGAAAAAGACTGAATATAGCTCTTGAACTTATCCGTGAGCCTTCGATACTATTTGTAGATGAACCAACTTCCGGATTATCATCCAGGGATTCGGAAAATATTATGGATCTCTTAAGGGAATTGACATTTAAGGGTAAACTGGTGGTCTCAGTAATACACCAGCCATCTTCAGAAATTTTCAAGATGTTCGACAGGGTAGTTATCCTTGATGACGGTGGTGAGATGGTGTATTATGGTAATCCTATTGAAGCACTGATATATTTAAAAACTATCGACGCACAAATAGATAGTCATATAGGAGAATGTCCTACCTGCGGAAACATAAACCCGGAAACATTATTCAATATTCTTGAGGCAGAAATAGTTGATGAATTCGGGAGGTATACAGGTGTTAGAAAACGCACGGCTTCCGACTGGTCGAAAAAATATCAGGAACTTGAACACACAAGGTCTTTCCGTGAAATAAAAACCAAACCCGCATCAACCCTGAAAAGGCCAAATCTGTTCAGACAATTCAGGATATTCTTCAGCAGGGATCTAAGAAGTAAGGTGTCAAACCGACAGTATGTAATCCTTACCCTCCTGGAAGCACCCGTGCTCGGATTTATTCTTTCCTATATCATCAGGTATATAGCAGACCCAAGCTCTAATGTTTATATCTTCAGGGAGAACGAAAATATTCCCGTGTATATATTCATGTGCCTTATTGTAGCACTTTTCCTGGGATTAGTAACCAGTGCAGAGGAAATATTCAAAGACAGGAAAGTGCTCAAGAGGGAAAAGTTTCTTAATCTGAGCAAAGGCAGTTACCTTATTGCCAAAGTAGTCCTGCTGCTTGGAATATCTGCACTGCAATCTTTTCTCTTTATAATAATCGCCAACCCTATCCTGGGTATAAAAGGTCTTTATTTCAATTACTGGTTTGCCCTGTTTACCACTGCCGCCTTTGCAAATATCATTGGGCTTAATGTTTCCGATGCTTTTAATTCGGTTATCACAATATATATTGTTGTTCCCCTGTTAATAATCCCAATGATGGTTCTGAGCGGTGCCATGTTCCCTTTTGATAAGCTTAACCGTAATCTGGGCAGTGTTGATAAAGTGCCGTGGGTAGCCGAATTTATGCCTACTAAATGGACATATGAGGCACTGATGGTATCTCAATTCAAGGACAATAAATATGACCGGCTCGTTTATGATATCAATAAAACCATAAGTATTGCTGATTATAATACAACATTCAGGTTACCTGAAATGAAAACAGCACTAAGTACTACTGTACTCAGCTACAGGAGAAAGAAACTTAATGAAGAAAACCAATCCAGGCTCCCGTTGCTGAAAAATGAAACCTTAAGATTATCACAAAACGAAGAACTCTATAGGTTTAAAGATATTGATAAACTTAATGTTTCAGACTTCAACCACCTGGTAGCTGAAAAACTATCTGGATATATTGATTCTGTTACCTTCATTTTCAAAAGGAAGAGTAATTACGCAGATATCGCAAAGGATAAATTTATCAGGGCTAACCGTGAAGACCTTGATAAATTATATAACAACTACCATAATGACCGGCTGGAGGAGATGGTAAGGAAGATATTTGAAAAAAATAAGATACTTGAATACAGGAACACTCTTATACAAAATTTTGACCCGGTATATCGTGATCCTGAAAGTAAGTTATTTGTTTTCAGAACTCATTTCTTCGCTCCGTCCAAAGTTTTTATGAACATGAGATTTGATACCTATACATTCAATATGATATTTGTATGGCTCATGTCACTGGTATTCTATGGCCTTCTTTATTTTAATATTTTTGAGAGAATAGTTGATTCCTTATCAAAAAAATAATCATTCTGCTTAGAATCTTTTATAATACTATTATTTTTTTACTTTTGTAATATAAAGTCAATAATGCTTTAAAATGAAAAAAATTCTCTCCATCTTTCAAATCTTATTAATCCTGCTTCTTGCCTTTTCATGCAGGAACGCAGGAAAAAAAGGAACGGAATTTGCTTTCCCGGAATCCGACTCTATCCCGTTTAAAGAATCTGAAAAGTTAAGCCAGGAAGCTATTGAAGATATAGTACAGAATATAGGTTCACCTGTTGAGATGGCTGCTCTCCTGCTTGATCTTGAGGTGCCTTTTATTGCTGAACATATGGCATCAATAGAAGAAGCTGAGAACCTCAGTACCAATCATCAGAAAGCACTCCGCCTGGGTATCTATGGAGCCGATCTGGGATACCTGAATATTTATGAAAAAACAAGTACTGCTGTTGAAACTCTTTCGACAATTAACAAGCTGGCTGATGGTCTGAGAGTTGGTCAGTTTTTTGATTTTGAGACATTGAAAAACCTGGCATTGAACAGAAATAGTATCGATTCCCTTCTTTTCATTTCTGTTCATTCCTATAACGAGATTGATCAATATCTACGTGAAAACGATCGTGGTTATCTTTCAGCATTAATGATCACCGGGGTCTGGCTTGAAGCACAATACCTTGCATGCCAGGTCGTTAACGAATATCCTCATATTGACCTGAAAAACAGGATAGGAGAGCAGAAAATTATTATCAATGACCTTCTGTTATTGCTCCGCCCTTATAATGAGTCTAATGACGAATACCGTGAACTATATAATGATCTTGAACATCTGAAACGTGAATATTCAGATGTTAATATAAGCTTTACTCCCGGCGAACCTGAAACAATCGAAAAAGATGGCAGGCTTGTAGTCGTTCAGAATGAGGAAAGCAATGTATCATACAGCGATGAAGTACTGGAAGAAATAATATCAAAAACAGAACAAATCAGAAATAAAATAGTATCACTTTAACTCCTTGATATGAAAAGGACAACACTAATTTGCATTACTTTAATACTGGCTGCTTTTGCCCTTAATGCACAGGATCAACAGGAACTGGTTAGTGATTGCGCTCTCAGCATAGGCGGAAGGACAACTTACCTCAAAGATTTTGTCATAAAGCTGCCTGAAGCGACCAGCAAGGATAATATACCTGTTCGTAAAGAAAATATATACCTCATGAAAAAACAGTCCTACCTGTTTACTCAATGTAATGCGGAAGATTCACAGGGTGAACTGTTAATTGAATTATATGATGCGAATAAAATTATCACATCATCAGTAAACAAGAGAAACGGTAAAGTATATTCATCTGTTGAATTTTCTTGTAACAAAACTGGCTTGTATACAATCTGGTATACATTTAAGGATGGTAAAAAAGGAACCGGTGTGGGGATTGTCTCCCTTCTTAAATGACTACTGCCCGGCTTAATTGCAGGAACAACACCGAAAGAAAAATAATAGCAAATACATAATTTGCTATTTTTTTATTCCTTACCATTACCAGGTAGTGGGTCAGGATATAAACAAGAGGAATCAGAAAGACGTACATCAAACCAGCCGAAGCAGCTGGTATAACAAAATACACAACTACCGCCAGTACTAACATCCAAGTCAAAAGCGAAAATATCTTCCTTGATCTTACCTTCTTGGTATTGAAGATACTCCAGAGGTATAATAATGATATTACTAAGATAATTAGGTTAATAGTTGAAATTAGTATAAAAACAGGAGACCAGTAAAAATCAGGTATTTGGGTCATTATGCTGTCAATAAAAAAGTTATTAAGCCATCCTATATCCCTACACGTCAAATAGTAAAAAGCATAAAGGATAATGAAAGGGGTCAACAACCCTATGAAGGAGATTAATATTTCCCTGAAATTTAATGACCTGAACAGGCTTATACCTATTATTATGAGTAGATAGAACCAGATAATATTTGTATAAATCAATGCTGCAATACCAATAATCATTGAAGCATCAAAAAGATTATATGCTATACCCGGTTTCCTGTAAGAAACAATAAGTCTGTCAACAGAAAATAAAAGAAGTATAGATGCAGGTAAAACGGGATTCAGAACCTGGTTGCTGCTAATATAACCACTTAGAAGCACATAAAGTGAGGCCGGCAGGAAAGTTCTCTCGTTAATAAAAAACAGGCGTGTATTAAAGTTTACCAGGTAGATACCTGTAGCTGCAACCAGTACCATGGTAAATAAAATACCGGCAAGGGGTTTCCCCTGGAAAAGATTGATCAGTAAAGAATATAAAGGTGCAGGGTTAGTGTTATAATATAATGAAGATTCAACAGGATTCAACAGTGTTTGCAACCATACAAGCACAAGGCTTAAAAATATTACCAGTATTGTACCGGGACCAATACCCCTGTAGATTCTTAGCAACATATTATATTATAAGTCAAATCCAATATCTCTTCTGAAA
This sequence comes from Bacteroidales bacterium, assembly GCA_003518245.1. Classification (GTDB taxonomy): domain Bacteria; phylum Bacteroidota; class Bacteroidia; order Bacteroidales; family VadinHA17; genus UBA9300. The sequence goes on from DOZA01000065.1 coordinate 6,445, forward strand.
TATTTACCCTCAAATTCTATTATCTCAGCATTAGCATATGATTTTTTCAGAGCCTCATTCATATCATGGCCATAAGAGCTTATTGCCAGCACTCTCCCTCCTGAAGTAACAATCCTGTCACCTACATTCCTTGTTCCTGCCTGGAAGATAATACTCCCTGATGCATCTTCTATATTAAAAATCTCCTTCCCCTTTTCATAATCCCCCGGGTACCCCCCTGACACCAACATAACAGTAGTTACTGTGTCGTTTGTTATTTCCAGTTTCTTTTCATCCAGGTTACCCCCGGCAACACCAATCAGCAGGTCCATTAAATCGCTCTTTATCCTTGGTATTACAACCTCGGCTTCAGGATCTCCCATCCGTACATTATATTCGACAACAAAAGGATCATCATCTACTTTCATAAGACCGAAATAAAGGAAGCCCTTGTATTCAATACCTTCATTTTTCAGACCAGTAACGGTAGGCTTTATAATCCTGTCTTCTACTCTTTTAAGAAATTTTTTATCAGCAAAAGGTACAGGTGAAACAGCACCCATTCCTCCTGTATTCAGCCCGGTATCTTTCTCTCCCACCTTCTTATAGTCTTTTGCTTCCGGGAATAATTTATAATTATTCCCATCAGTTAAAATAAATACTGATAGTTCTATCCCTTTGAGGAATTCTTCAATCACTACTATTTTACCTGCATCCCCAAATTTTCCAGAGAGCATTTTGTCCAGTTCCTGTACTGCTTCATCATAATCATCCAGTATAAGTACCCCTTTACCAGCAGCCAGCCCGTCAGCTTTCAGCACATAAGGCCTTTTCATACCCCTCAGAAATTCACATGCACTATCATAAGTATCCCTGTTAAAGCTCCTGTAGGCTGCAGTTGGTATGCCATATTTATCCATGAACTCTTTAGCAAAATCCTTACTTCCCTCCAGCATTGCTCCTTCTTTCACAGGACCCACAACCGGTATTTGCCTGTATTTTTCGTTACCCAGGAAGAAATCATGTATCCCTGCCACCAATGGTGCTTCAGGTCCAACAACAACCATTGCTATATCATTTGCAAGGGCAAACTCGGCAACCGATTCAAAATTATTAATATCAAGATTTACATTCTGCCCCTCAATGGCTGTTCCTGCATTGCCAGGTGCAATAAATACCTTATTAACCTTTTTACTCCTGGCTATCATCCAGGAGAGAGTATGTTCCCTGCCACCTGATCCCAGTATAAGAACATTCATATTATCTGGTATTCAATAAATTTCCCAAAAATAGCTAATCCGTGGAAGAAAAAAAATTCCCTCCTATTGGGACTGTCTCAAAAGTCCAAACATAAAGACTATATATCCCTTGTAAGATCCCCAAACTCATACCCCCTGTCATTGATTATCCCTATCAGGCCGTCAAGTACTCTCATCGCACTGTGGTTTTCTTTATCGTGCAACACAATAACCGACCCGGGCCTTACCATTCTCTCTGCTTTGCGGAGAATATAATCACATGTAACCGATAAATCCCAGTCATAAAGTAAAATATCCCAGAAAACTATTCTCATATTCCTTCGTAAAGCCTTGTACTGGGGGCCTGTAATACGCCCGTATGGGGGCCTGTAAAACAATGAACCACTGCACTCTGATCCTTTAAGACAATTATTAACGTAATTGTCCCTTCCTGACTTCCATCCATCAAGGTGTATATAGCCATGATTAGCAACTGTATAACCATTCCCGGTTATGTCAGATACTATACCAGGATATTTCTGGATATTTGATCCTGTACAGAAAAATACAGCATTGTCAACTTCATTTTGCTTCAGCACCTTTAATATTGCCTCAGTACCCTTTTCAGTGGGTCCGTCGTCGAATGATAAATAAATTTTACTGCCAGGCCCTGCTATCCTGAATACAGCATCTCTGTAGAACAACCTCAGCAGCCCGGGGAATCTGAAAATCCGTGGAGTCATGAAGGTCTTATAAAAAATTCATTATAGTAACGGTCAATATCTTCCTCTATTTGTTCCATCAATCCTAATATACCCATAGAGGCAGACATATTATAGAGGTTAATCATAGCCTGCATATTTAATCCAATAACATAATCAAGGTCATATCTCCTGGGTTCATCAAGTCGAAGTACCAATTCAAGGTATGCCCTGGCATTTTTGATTATATCATCAGCTACTGCTATTGCCTGTTCCTCTTCTCCGGCCCTGTATAATGCCCTGAATATATTTATAGAATAATAATTATGATCTATCCTGGCAGGGGGTATTTCATCCAGGCTTTTATATAAGACTTCTCTTGCTTTCAGGGTATCACCTTCGTCAATAAGTGCTTCGGCAAGCATCCCGAACATCCTTCTGAAATTACTGAACATCCGCCTGTTATTCTCGTCAAGATAAACATCTGGATCCGAGGCATTACCCCATTTAAACCTGTTCATCACATTATCATACATCTTTCTTGTATCAATATATCCGATGTCCTGTGTACGTGTACCTGTTGAATCCAGGGGGGCTATCCTGTAAGCAAGGCCTTCCAACTGGAAATATTCATCGAGCCCCATATAGTTTGATGGAGGTACGGTACTGGCAAAATAAAACGGCCTTTCCCATTCATTGGTTCCTAGCATATCCATTACCGCCAGGTTATTTTTATACATCTCCCTGCCTTCATATTCCCAAATAACATTATCCAGCAATCTGTCCTGCTGGTATTCTTTCACTGTACCATTAGCTATAAGCCTTGCTTTATCAAGGGGTATAAGAAATTTACGGGAAGGGATATAATTATAATAATCTCCTCTGCCGGTGAAGTCAAGCTTACTCTGCCTTTCATCTGATCCTGCAAATTTTATAAGTTCAATAATATCATAGGGCCTTTTTATTGCGTCAGTTACCGGTAACTGCTCCCTTTTACCCGGTAGATATTTCTCCGATCCAAGGGTGAATTTTACCGGTTCTGATTCATAGGCTTTTTGTCTCATCATATCAATATACCAGCCTGCTGACAGGTAACTCAAATTTGCGACTCTCACATCAGTCCTGATTCCTTCAACATCCTGCGCATACCATACGGGGAATGAATCATTATCACCGTATGTAAACAGCACAGCATTTTCGTCACAACTGTTAAGGTAATTACTCCCAATATCCCTTGCTGTATATCTTCCCGAACGGTCATGATCATCCCAGTTTTGAACTGCCATAAGCAAAGGAACAGCCAGTAAGCAAAAGATGAAAGCCAGGGGCAGGATTATTTTATGCGGCCATATTTTTTTCAGGTTATCCACAATAAAACAAAGACCCAGGCCCACCCATACAGAGAAAGCATAGAATGAACCCACATATGCGTAATCTCTCTCACGGGGCTGCAAGGGGTATTGATTCAGATAGACCACAATAGCGATACCTGTCATTATAAAAAGAACAGATATAACCCATAATCCCTTCTTATCCCTTTTATACTGCCATGCAATACCCAGTACTCCAAGAATAAATGGAAGGAAAAAATAAGTATTCCGTGCCGGATTATTTTTTAATTCCCCTGGCAACTCTCCATGGTCACCCAGTCTTGATTTGTCAATAAAATCTATGCCGCTTATCCAGTTGCCATGTAATACATTCCCATTGCCCTGGATATCATTCTGCCTTCCAACAAAATTCCACATAAAATAACGCCCATACATATATCCAAGCTGATAACTGAAAAAGAACCGGAGGTTTTCTGCAAATGTTGGTACAGTATATTCCTGCATACCGCCTGAAGTGTTCAGCCTTACCTTTTTACCCTTAATCCTTCCCCAGTATTCATATTCAGAACGGTGCCTTTCTTCAGGACTATACATTCTTGGGAATACAGTCATAAAACGGTCATCAAAAACATACTCATTCTTTTTGTAAGGCACATATTTACCGTTTTCCTTGACAAAACCTCCCGTTTTCTTCTTTATATCAACAACAGGGGCAGAATAATAATTACCTTTCAATAA
>DOZA01000207.1 GCA_003518245.1 Bacteroidales bacterium
CACTCCTTCCTGTACTAAAGAAACATATATTCTCTCCCAAAGTGATTGATACGGGCCATAGATAAGTAGGTGCTGCCGGCACAGCTCCGGAATTTCCATTATTTATAGTCACATTTAAAGTCAGCTGTGAACGGTTATAGTTCATATCATAGGCTACTACGGTAACCTGATAATCGCCATCAGGATAAAAGGTAGTATCAAAAGAAGGTAATATTATATTATATTCATTTTCTAACTCACTAGGAATATAACCAAGACCTATAAAGACATATTTAATATCGGAGTCATCCGCAACTTGAACTGAGCAGGTTACTGTTCCTGAAAGCGTAGCTCCTTCTACAATTCCAGTAGTCGAAATAGTTGGAGGGTCTGTTTCCCATGTAGGGACATTTACCTCCTTTTGTACAAGATTGATTGCAGTAGTTTGACTACTATCTACATGCACATCCTGTGCTTTGCTGGTTGCTCTTCCTGATTGAGTCACAATGATATCGTAGGTGCCGTAAGGTAATTCAGATATGCTAAAATTACCCTGTGCATCAGTTATTGTTGAAACAATCGTAGTAATCCCCTCTTTTACTTCAACCAAACTACCTTCCACTGGCGGGCCGCTGGTGTCAGAGAGTACTGTACCACTTAAAATTGTAGTTTCCCCGTAATGTAGGGCAAAGATCATCAGGTCTTCAAAGTTAATGACCCATCCGGTTCCTGAACACCACCGGCACTGGCAATGTCACAGACCGAATTCCAGTTGGCATCAGCAGGAGTAGAGCCATAGGCCAGAGCAAAGATCATGAGGTCTTCAAACTGGACCTGTCCATCCCCGTTGAAGTCCCCAGGAATAAGTGCCAGGGAAGGAAAAGAAAATAAAAATAAAAAGAAAAATAGAATCAAACTCAATAATATGTATTTCTGTTTCATTATCATTCATCTCCTTTTATAAAAATTGATATATCATTTCTTACTCTTCACCACCGCATGCTGCTTGATGGTCATGATCTCCTGGTTGTGGGCATTCCGGGTCTTGGACAGGGAAAAGTTTAAGTCGGTGACACCGGATTTAAGACAGGTAAAGGAAAGAGTTGCCAGGGTCCCTTCTCCGGAGACGGCAAGACGACGCCCCAGGAGGGCACAGTCGATTAAGACTGTTCCCTTCTTGTTATCGATCTTTCGGTAGAAGAAGGTCTCGCCTTCGGAAGATAAGAAGGTGCCTTCTGATACTTCATTTAATTGCAGACAGGCCGGATTATAGGACAGGGTCACTGAATAGCCCTTGAAGCCTGCGACCTCCCCTATGTTTAGCTCTGCTTTGAAATCTTGGGAAGGGCCGGTATTCACTGGGCCGGGGTAAGGCATAAGACACAGGTCTTACCCTGTCCCGGGGTAGCCGAAGGGGCGGTGGGGATAAGATTTCCCAGACAACCGGCAAGGATAAAGATAAGAGATAGAGTTAAAAATATGATGAGATGTTTCTTGTAAGACATGAGTGATACCTCCTTAGAGATTATGCTTCCTACATTTTAGTATTTTAGTTACATAATTTTCTTTTAATAATAAATATAGTTTTAAAACACTTTAATATTATGAATACAATTAAATAATTATATTCATTTACAAGCATCAATTTAATTTTTCTGTCACATTTTTTTGCCAAAAAAATAAAAGGTGTTTTTTCTAAATATTCAATATTCTACAATAGTAAAATCAGAATCAACCGGATGGACCTGTACATGTTGATCTGGATACTCACTAAGTACATGATCATAAGTATATTGATAGATCTCTTGTAATCCTACTTTACCGTTTTTGGGACTATTATCAGCAGGAATTGGTGCTGAATAAATTTCATAATTACATCCTTCCAAAAAATATTTTGCAAACCAAGTAAATGCCTCTCCATTTTCGACAGCATTACTTGTTTCACTAGAATGACAAGCGGTGATTACTTCGTACCGATTACTGGGCTGAGTCAAATCTTTGCTTACGAATGTATTTATTACCGCATTATCAAATTCCTCAGGTGATACAGCTGTTATTAAATCTCCATTCTTTCCAATAAAGCCTCCAGTATGACATGAGTTTAATATAACAATTACTTTTGCACCTCCTATACTACTTTCGCTTAATTTATCTTCCAAATCACTCACAGTAATTAACTTATCAGAATTGGTTCCATCATAATCATATGGAGCTAAAACGTATTCATCGAGAACACTGCTATATCCTCCGTGACAACCCATGTAAAACAGCAAAATATCGTTTTTATCAGTAGTATCTCCTAGATAATTATCTATCCAACTGTAAATTTCAGATTTTGTGGCATAATCCCCTACTAAATTTACTGCAGATGAGAATCCTGTTTGAAATAATCCATATTTGCAATGATCAAACAAATCATTCATCTTTTGAGCATCTAAAATATGTCTCTGAGCTACTCCATTATAATCAGTACCCACAAATAGTGCTCGATAATCCACTTGCTGACTTAAAAAATCAGACCAGATTGTATCCTGATCAAATGGAATCCCAAAGTAATCCATATTGTAATCACTAGGAGTATCAGGTAAATAGATAGAAAGACCATGGGAATTTTCTAATTCAATACCTGAAAAATCATGATATAGGACAATATTCGATACAAAATCCATAACTTCCTGTGACTCAGTTTGACAATCAGGGACATTTGCATTAATAATCTGTGCAAAATGATAGAGATCTTTTATCATCGGGTCATTTCCAGTCAAAACACTTGTAAACCGTTGGGCAGAAAATCTTGCCGAGGCAATCTCTGACTGATAATTACTATTCAAAAGCGCAGTACTGAATGCATTGATAATAGTTGGTGCATCATCGATATATTCGTTTAATTTCAATACAGAAAGATTCACATTACTAAGTCCACCCCAACTTACATATGCATTAACAATCTTCAGGCAGAAATCAGCCGGATTTAACTCTGGCCATGCTTTAATATCCCCAAAGATAATATCGTAAGGCCATCCATCCCCATATTCAAAAGTTTCGGAACCTATCATGTAATCCGGGGGATAAATTAAATCGATATTATTACCCAAAGCATAAGCTGTTTCGATCATCTGCATCACACATCCATCAAAACCTAAAATATCAATTTTTTCCGTATAACTTAAAGCATCTGCAATAGCAGCATTCGTCATAATTACAGAACCGCTTGTATCATCTACAAGTGTTCCTCTACTATTGTTTCTCCATCCATCACCGTGGTCATATAAAATTAGCATATAATTCTCTGCCGAATAATTATCAGTAGCCCAATTTACAAAACCACTTAATGACACACCTAAAGACATATTTGTCTCCGGTAAAGTCGCGACAATATCATCAGAGAAATACGGGAATAGCCATCCATGGCTTGCTCCTTCTAAATAATAACGATAGGTACTGCCATCTCCTCTCGGGTCAAATTGAACCACAAAATTGACTTTATCACTAGAACCAATCGACTCCATCTCTGCCAAGTCATCCCATCCGGGTCCTTCCCGATTATTATCTACTCCCATATACACCATCACTGTCCATTCTGCTATTCCGCTTGACTTCTGGACCAAGATATCAACTGGATCACTCCAGACACTATGTAAGCCATTATTCTCATTTTCCGACCTAACCCGGTAATAATAATTTGTATCCTCTAAAACAGTGTGTTGAAAAACATCAGATATTCCGCTTCGGTAAAATTCCTGGGGATTGAGGAAATTTGGATGGGTATCTTCCTGTAATAGATATATGGTTGCCCCACTGGCACTTTCATCAGTCCAATTGACCGTATAAGCCATACCGGTAGGAATACTTGCTCCGGGATCACTTATTTCGGGAGTATTCGGATATTCTTCATAGAATTCGCTGCAAATTTCATCGGTGCAGAAAGGGTCAAATTGAACATTGGAACTGATTCTATCCCCTGTTCCATCCGCAACTCTACCTGTTACAGGATCACTCACACCACCGCTGGGACCGTTGGAGGCACCCCACCAGTTATGCGTCGCATCAACATCCGCACCATTGTTATAGCAACCATATTCATAGTTATCAAATATTTTATTGTAATTCAAATCCACTACAAGA
>DOZA01000413.1 GCA_003518245.1 Bacteroidales bacterium
ACTTCACAAAATAACTTATGAATTTCTTTAGCAGTAGAGTTGTCTATTTTAGTATTAGCAATTAAAACCCCACCAAAAGCAGATTGTGGGTCTCCGGCTAAAGCGTCTATATAGGCTTGATAAATAGTTTCTCTTTGCGCTAAACCACATGCATTATTATGTTTTAAAATGGCAAAAGTTGGATCATCATTTTTAAATTCATTCATTAAATTTACCGCAGCGTCAACATCAAGTAAATTGTTATATGATAATTCTTTACCATGTAATTTGTCAAATAATTGTTCAAGATCTCCAAAAAAATATCCTTTTTGATGCGGATTTTCACCATAACGTAAGGTGCTCACTTTATCAAAACTTTCTCTAAATTCAATATCTTCAAAATCTTGATTTAAATATTTAAAAATTGCAGTATCGTAATGACTTGAAATTGCAAAAGCTTTGGATGCAAAATTCTTTCTATTTTCTAAAGTAATATCTCCATTATTATTGGATAAAATATTTAAAAACTCGTCATATTGATTCATAGATGAAACACAAATTACATCTTTAAAATTCTTTGCTGCAGCACGAATTAATGAAATCCCCCCTATATCAATTTTTTCAATAATTTCCTGTTCAGAAGCACCAGAAGCAACAGTGTCTATGAAAGGATAGAGATCAACAATTACAAGATCAATCAGGGGAATATCATACTCATCCAGTTGCTTAATATCTGACTTATTGCTTGTTCTTGCCAGTATCCCGCCGAATATCTTAGGGTGCAGTGTTTTAACCCTGCCTCCAAGAATGGATGGGTATGAGGTTATATCCTCAACTTTTTCAGCCTGTATACCAAGATCTGATATAAACTTATGGGTACCACCTGTGGAGATAATTTTTATCCCTAATTCGTCCAGCTTTTTGACTATTTTCTCCAAACCCTCTTTATAATAAACAGACAGCAATGCAGATCTGATTTTTTTCCCCCTCATAATCAATAAATTAGAATTACCACTCAGGCCCAGTTAACGGGGATTAAAAATAGATATTTTTTTATTGTCTTACAATGTATTCCGCACTTTTCGGGCAACCTGAGTTTTAACAACGAAAGACAGCTGCAAATTGTTACGCTGTAAGCTAAATAAATATTATCATCATTACTCAAAGAATCTATAAATACAATAATCTCGTATTCCAATAATCCAGTATTCCATTTTTAACTATATTTGATCCATGATATTCTTCAGGCTGATAAGGGAAGGTTTCCTGTTTGCAATTAATTCAATAGTTGTAAACAAGCTGAGGACCTTTTTATCCTTATTCGGTATTACCATAGGTATTTTCGCGATTATTTCAGTATTCACGGTTCTTGACTGGATGGAATCGTCTGTACATGAAAGCATTGCTTCGATGGGAGATGATGTTATATATGTACAAAAGATGCCCTGGTCCTTTGATCCCAACATAGCATGGTGGGATATTATAGCATGGCCGGTTGTTACCATTGATGATTACGAATCCCTTTTAAGGAATTCTACAAAGTCAGAAACGGCTTCCTTTTCGGTAATGTTTACCAGGAATTTGAAGTACAGGGATAATGCTGTAAATGACGCTTATATATGGGGTGTTTCTGATGCTTTTGATGAGATACGTTCATTCGATATTGCCAGGGGCCGGTATTTCTCTCCAAACGAGCTTGCCGGGGGATACAGGGTAGCTGTTATAGGGAAAGTAACAGCAGAAACTATTTTTGAAGATACCGATCCAATAGGTAAAGATATTATTATTTCCGGATATAAGACAAGGGTCATTGGTGTTTTTAAAAAAGAAGGGCAGGGAGGTATAAGTGACAGTGGTATGGATGAGATGACTGTGATACCTGTCAATTATGCCAAGAGAGTGGTAAATATGCGTAATCCCTTTATCAACACCAACATAATGATCAAAGCACGGGAAGGGATTGCGGTACAGGAACTTAGTGATGAAGCCACCATGATACTCAGGGCATCACGCAGGATCAAACCCGATGAGATAAATAATTTTTCAGTTAACCGGGCTAGCCTCCTGACCCAGGGATTTGAAGCTTTCTTTTCTGGTATAAATGTTGGAGGATGGATAATCGGGGGCTTTTCAATCCTTGTAGGTGGCTTTGGTATAGCCAATATAATGTTTGTTTCTGTAAGGGAAAGAACACATATTATAGGTATACAGATGGCCGTGGGGGCAAAAAGGGCATTTATACTGTGGCAGTTTCTTTATGAATCAATTCTTCTCTCAGTTACCGGTGGTATTCTCGGATTAATATTTATATTTATTGGTACCGGCGTTGTAAATTATATCTGGGAGATGAATATGCATTTGACGGCGGGTAATATATTTCTTGGTGTTATGATTTCAGCCGTGATAGGTATGATAGCAGGTTATGCCCCGGCTTATTCAGCATCAAGGATGAATCCTGTTGACGCTATCGGGTTTTCTTTCTGATCTCTTATCTGTAATAAAACAAGTAATCCTTATGCAAATACACCGTAAAGCATACGCCCAATAAGCATATAAATCAAAAGTCCTATAATATCATTCATGGTTGTTATAAAAGGGCCTGTTGCAAGGGCTGCATCTACCCTGAAACGGTCAAGTATCAGAGGGATAAATGTTCCAAAAAGGGCGGCAAAAATAATAACTGAAAGGAGAGCAGTGCTTACAGTAAGTGTCAGTGCGAATGAATCACTCACAAAAAAATTGTAAACAAAGATCAGTGCAGCGAGTATAAGCCCGTTAAAAAGGGCAACTGTAAATTCCTTCAGCAATCGTTTAATAGTGCTTTCTCCTTTGAGGGTATTATTTGCGAGGCTCTGGACTATAATGGCTGAGGATTGTATTCCCACATTACCTCCCATGGCAGCAATCAGCGGGATAAAGAAAGCCATTTCGGGATATACTTTAAGGTTTGACTCGAACTTCCCAAGTACCAGCGCTCCAAGTATACCACCCACCAGGCCAATCAGGAGCCATGGTAACCTGACCCTGGTAATATGCAGAACCTTATCCTTTACTTCTATCTCATCCACCAGACCGGATGCCATCTGGTAGTCCCTTTCAGCTTCTTCCCTGATAAAATCAACAATATCATCAATAGTAATCCTTCCCACCAGTCGTCCTATTGAATCAATTACCGGGATAGCTACCAGGTCATATTTATTCATTACCTGGGCCACTTCCTCAGCAGGAGTGGATGTCTTAACAGATATTATATCATCCTCTATTATTGTTTTTACCGTGGTAGCATTATTGCTCAGGAGCATTTTTTTCAGCGATACAATACCCTTTAGTTTATTACTGTTATCTATGACATACATGTAATATACTTCATCAACCTCATCAGCCTGGTTAGCCAGCTCTTTAAGGCAAGTTAGTATAGTCCAGTTCTCATTAACTTTTATCAACTCCTTGGCCATTAACCCACCGGCTGTATTTTCATCATAGCTAAGAAGGTCCACAATATCACCGGCCTGCTCCAGATCATCAAGATGTAATAATATATCCTGCTTCTTCTCCTCCGAAAGATCTCCAATGACATCAGCAGCATCATCAGAGTCCATATTATCAATGAACTTCTGTGCAATTACTTCACCCGGTAATACTTTAAGAAATCTCTCCCTGTCATCTTCATCCAGCTCGGCCAGCACATCCGATGCCCGTTCTCCGTCGAGTAAAAGATAAAGGTATCTTGCTTCTTCAATACTGATATCATCATATAATTCAGCGATATCGGCAGCATGAAAATCAGTTATCATTTCAAGAGCCTTTTTCTCGTCATTCTCTTTTATAGCTACGCGCAGTTCATCAACAAACTCCCTCCTGATTTCAATTGTCCTGGCCATGGCTATTTTTTTTACTTATATTATTCCTGTTCAAAATCGTTTCAACAAGCCTTGTAAGCTCAATAAAATCATCTATACCCAGCTGCTCCGGCCTTTTCTTAAGTATCATATTGTCAAGTCCTGAGGTGTCAACCAGTGGTTTCAGTGAATTCTTTATTATTTTTCTTCTCTGGTTAAAAGTTATTTTGACCACTTTGAAAAACAATTTCTCATCATAATACACCAGTTCTTCTTCTCTTCTTTTCAGCCTGATCACAGCAGACTGTACCTTGGGTGGAGGACTGAAAACTCCGGCCGGCACATTAAACAGGAGTTCAATATCATAGTATGCCTGTAACAATACACTGAGTATACCATACACTTTTGAGCCCGGGCCACTAACTAACCTGTCTGCCACCTCCTTTTGAAGCATACACGTCAGTTCAGACACCTTATCGCGGTATTCGAGTACTTTGAAGAATATCTGGCTCGATATATTATAGGGAAAATTACCTATTATCCCCAGCCTATCATCAAAAGTACTATCCATATCCAATTGCAGGAAATCGCCCTCTATTATATCCAGACTTCTATATTCAGCCCTCAGGTATTCAACTGCCTCATTATCAATTTCAATAACCTTAAAGTTTTCAAAGCCTCTTTCCAGAAGGTAAGCAGTAAGTATTCCCGTCCCCGGTCCTATTTCAAGCACATTGGAATAATCTTTTGCCTCGAGGCACAGGGATATTTTCCTGGCAATATTCCTGTCGGTCAGGAAATGTTGCCCGAGATACTTTTTTGCTTTTACCATGCTCATAACGATCGCAAAATAAGCTTTTCGGACTGATAAAAACAACCTGGGGGTAAATTATTTATACCCTTCGTTCACGTTTTTTTAAGGGAAGGCTTATTGATTCCACTAAATTTATGAGCCTTTTAAGCATATTATGATAAAGGGTTACCATAAAAACAGCTGACATCAACCATATTGCTATAATATTATACCAGAGTGTATCTATTTTAATGTCTCCAATCATCTTATAGGGTGCAAAAAAATGTGCCCTGCCGATTTTTGAAGTAGGAGCCATAAAAATAGGATCTGATTTCTGTATTATCTGATTTTTAGTTTCATATATCTTATCAGTACTGGTTGCATTAAGTAATATTTCAGCCAGGTAATTATTGTAATTATTTCGTTTCAGTTCAAGTATTTTTTCAAGACCCTTTTCCTGCTCAAGCTTATAAAGCACTGAATCTCTTTGCTTTGTAGCTTTTAGTTGCTCTAACCTAAAGTATGTCCTGAGCTTATCCAGCCTGGTCCTGGTTTTTATAACCGTAGAGGTATCAAATACAGCACTGTTCAATTCATCAATCAGTGGATCAGAATTGAGCCCTGCCCGCGAAGAGAGGAAAGAGATATATTTATTAAGCTTACTCAGATTATTATTATAGTGGTATGCGTATTTATCGTTACCCATAACAAGTTCACATTCCTTCAATTTCTTCTGAAGGTCAGGTATAAGAAAAGCGGCATACCAATCGTTTTGACTTATTTCCATTTCGCTATCAAAGATGAGTTTTTCATATCTGTTATTCTTAAACTGATCAACGGTAATAGCTTCGTAAGCCCATCTTGTAGCCATAATATCACCAATTACCGGAACATATATCTTATTGGTAAAGCTTTTATGCAGTTCGTCAAATTTTATCATAGCTCCTCCAAGCAAAAGCTGAGGAACCAGTATCAGGGGTATAAGTATATATATGCTAACCACCGATCGCATACCTGCTGATATATTAAGGCCTACCATATTACCAAAACATGAAACAGAGAACAGTATGATCCATTTTCTGAACAAAAGCCCGTTAAGCTCCAGTATACTATCCGAGATAACAATAAACAGGAATGATTGTATAGCCGAAAGCATAAACAGGAAAGATATTTTTGATATCAGGTAACTTGAGCGGCTTATATCAAGGAATTTCTGTCGTTCCAGTATTTTCCTGTCCTTGAATATCTCTTCTGCGCTTACGGTCAGTCCAAGGAACAGGGCAACCACCACGGCCATAAAAAGGAAAACAGGAAGGTTTTTATTTTCGGATATAAGGTGAACGCTGTTAGCACTGTATTTTGAAAGGTAAGCAAGTATAACAGCAAGCAGGGGAGCTTCCAGTAAATTAATTGCCAGGTATTGCCTGTCAGATAGTTTCCTCAGGATATTCCTTTTGAAAAATGTTCCAAGCTGTGATATCTTTGATGGAACAGAAAAAATAGTCTGCGGCAGTTTGAATTTCTGTGGCCTGGACTTAAAATTTAATCTCATCGACCTGTTATACCTTTCATACCATTCCTCTGGTTCAACCTGTCTATTTTCGCTTCTATATCCTTCTTCTGTAACTTCTTTTGATTCTATTAATTCCAGTATATCATCAGTTTCAACGTTACCACAGTTCGGACATTCTGACTCAGCCGCATTAACCTGTGAAGTTACGGTCTTAAAATATACAAGTGAATCAACAGGATCACCATCATAAACCATGTATCCTCCCTTATCGAGTATCCATAGTCTGTCAAAGAGCTTCAGTATATCGGATGAAGGCTGGTGGATTATTGAAATTACCAGCCTCCCCTTGTTTGTCTGCTCTTTCAGGAGTTTCATTACCTTTTGTGAATCGAAGGAAGAAAGGCCTGACGTAGGTTCATCCACAAACAATACAGAGGGTTCCCTTATCAATTCAAGGCTTATATTGAGTCTTTTCCTCTGTCCTCCGCTTATTTTTTTATTCAAGGGATCACCAACCTGCAGGTCTTTAATATCGTATAGCTCGAGGTCCTTCAAAGACTTGTCAACCAAACTTTTTATCTTCTGGCTGGAGTAATCACCGAAGCACAGCTTCGCATTATAGTAAAGATTCTGATATACTGTTAGTTCTTCTATTAAGAGGTCATCCTGAGGTATATAACCTATTAACCCTGTCATCTCATCCAGCTCATAGCTCAGGTTATAACCATTGAGGTACAGGCTGCCATTATCCGGAAGAATCTTACCGTTCAGCACATTCAGCATGGTTGATTTTCCAACCCCGCTACCTCCCATTATACCAATCAGGTTTCCTGAATCGACCCTGAAACTAACAGATTTAAGTCCCTGCGTTGATCTTTTAAAACTGTACTCAAGGTCATGACCCTCCAGAATTATTTTATCAACATAAGACAATCTTAAAAACTCCCTGAGTAAACCTGAATAATAGACCGGGTTTATATCCTTCCCTTTGATACTAACTCCAGGGTCAAGCAGGTAAGGCCTCCCTTTCAATACCTCCCTCCCTTTAAAGAACAGGTGTTGATTCCCATGGTAGGCAAATAACAGGATATGTATACTTTCTATGTGAAGGACAAAAATGCTTCCCTCCAGCCCCTTTACAGTAAGCTTATTCCATTTGCTTTTATTTTTGAATGAGTCGGAAAATCGTTTTTCACCTCCCTGTCCTTCGACTAATATAAGTGTT
>DOZA01000112.1 GCA_003518245.1 Bacteroidales bacterium
CAAAAATATTGTGAAGGGTTATTAATCCGCCATGGCTCCATCCCAGTATACCTATCCTGTTTTTATCAACGATATCAAAATTATCAATCATATATTGCCTGCTGGCGTCCACATCCTCTATTTCAAGACCACCATAGTCAATCTTCCTGTAGTGTGAGGCACCATACCCCGTGGAGCCCCTGTATTCAGCAGCAACAATTATATATCCCTGGCTCACCAGTTCCCTGATTATGTGGGTATAATAAGTACTCAGATTGGAATGTACACCACCATGTGGAAAAACCAGTAAAGGATATTTTTTGCCGTTTTCAGCTGTCCTCGGAATGAAAATATATGACCAGAACTTAACAGGATTACCTGCACCCTGTGCTGTGGGATTAGATTCATGAGCAAGCGGAGGCCCTGTCATATATACTTTGTCGATATGAGCAATATCTCCTACTTTATTATACCAGTAGATATCGTCTATCTTTTTCTCCAATACATCCAACCTGTGATCAAGATACTCATAAGTATTGCTTATCTGTTCAATTTTCTCGTAGATTTCAGTCATACCCGGTTGTGAAAATACTCCCGGGGCAAAGATTAACAAGGCAATTACCATAGTGTAAAAAGCCTTAAGTAGTTTTTTCATTACGTTTATTTATTTGATTAAACTTAAATATTTATTTATACTCAAGAACCCCTGCAAAAACAAAGCTGGCGGGGCCACTGAGACATATGCCGGATATATGTTTATCAGCAATCTCAAAGCTTACAGAAAGATTTCCTCCGGGAGTTTTGATATTAACCTTATGCTTACCATGTCCACTTTCCCATTTGCTTGATATGGCTGCAGCTGTTACACCTGTGCCGCATGAAAGAGTCTCGTTTTCAACACCTCTTTCATATGTTCGTACTGATATCCCGTCAGCTGTTTTTTCCACGAAGTTCACATTTGTTCCATATGGAGCAAAACTACCTGACCACCTGATAGAACTTCCCTTATCATATACATTAACATTGTTGCAATCAAGAACATAAATGATATAATGGGGTGAGCCCGTATTGATAAAGTGATTGCCGTCTATAATTACCGGAGGCCTGGTATCAGAAAGGCTTATTGAGATTAGGTTACCCGAGATCTTATACGTATGTATACCGTCAATTGCCATGAAAGTACCTATGTTCTTGCCTAAACCCGATTTTTCAACATATGCCACAGCACATCTTGCGCCGTTTCCGCACATGCTTCCTTCCTTGCCATCTGAATTGAAATACCTCATTTCAAAATCATGCATCTCATGATTATTGATAAGAATAAGACCATCAGCACCAATGCCTGTATGCCTGTCACATAAATTTCTTATCATTTTTTCATTGTCAGGGCTAATGATTAATTCCCGGTTGTCAATTATTATGAAATCATTGCCGGTGCCATGGTATTTGTTAAAAATAATTTGCATTTCGTTAAATACTTGTTAAACCTCTATGAAAAATTGTCAGCTTATCAAAAAAATTCTGACATTTAGGTAACAAAACATACTGGATAGGGGTTATATATATAATCATCCTTTACAAAGGTATAGTTTTTGAGTTTCTAAAAATATATTGTTTAATATAAGTAAAATTAAAATATTATGAAAGGAAGAAGAATAACAGGAACAGTAGCTATAGCGTTTTTAAGTGCTCTGGTTGCGCTGTTTGTGTATACCAGGCTTCTTGACAAACCGGTTATAGCAGGTAATGAGAACACAGAAGAGCAGTTACCGGCACATTTTACCAACGTATTTACTGTGCCGCAGGAAGGATTGGTTGATTTTTCAGAAGTGGCTGAGAACATAGTACATACGGTAGTGCATGTTAAAACCAAGACTTTGCAGAGTAGTTCATACCATGATCCCATTATGGAGTTTTTCTATGGAGAGTCATACAGCAAACCCAGGGAAGTAAGAGGTTTTGGATCGGGTGTGATCATCAGTGATGATGGTTATATTATCACCAATAACCATGTTGTTGAGGATGCCGATGAGGTAGATGTTACACTGAATGATAACAGGACTTTTGAAGCATCCATAATAGGCCGTGATCCAAGCACCGATATTGCTCTTCTTAAGATTGAATCAGGGGGGTTGCCATATGTAAGGTATGGAGACAGTGACCAGTTGAAGCTGGGGCAGTGGGTTATTGCCATTGGTAATCCCTTTAACCTTACATCAACTGTCACTGCGGGAATTGTAAGTGCCAAAGGAAGAAACCTTGGCTTGATTAACGACAGGTACAGGATTGAGTCGTTCATACAGACCGATGCGGTGCTTAACCAGGGCAACAGTGGTGGAGCCCTGTTAAATACAGTTGGTCAACTTGTTGGTATCACAACTGCTATAATTTCTCCTAGTGGTGCATATGCTGGTAATTCATTTGCCATACCTGTAAACATAGTTAAGAAAGTTGTAGAAGATTTAATGCAGTATGGAGAGGTTCAGCGGGCCATTATGGGAGTAAGTATCACCGATGTTACATCAGATCTGGCTGAAGAGGAAAACATTTCAGAGGTAAAAGGTGTTTATGTGACAGATATTGTTCCCGGAGGTGCTGCCGATAAGGCCGGATTGCGAAATGGGGATGTTGTTTTGAAATTTGAAGGCAGGAAAACTGATACGGCAGCTGAATTGCAGGAGCAAATAAGTAAAAAAAGACCAGGAGAAAAGGTGACTTTGCAGGTGCTGAGAAATAAGAAAAAGCGTGATTATGAACTGATCCTTGAAAACCTGTCTGGTGGAACGGAGATAGTTCAAGCAGGTAAGGACAGTGGTATTATCTTTGGTGTGAGGCTTGAACCTCTATCACTGGCCGAAAAAAGTGAATATAGGATATCAAACGGAATGAAAGTTATACGTGTTCAGAACGGGAGGTTTGACGACCTTGGTATTCGTGTAGGATATATAATCTTCGAAGTGAATGGGAAAGATATAAACAATTACGAAGACATAAAAAATGCAACTGAAGATGGGACCGAACTGAGATCATTGAAAGGATTACAGTCTAATGGCACCTATTTTAGTTACCAGTTCAGACGATAGTGCTAATGTATTACTGGATTACTGGAGCAAAGATTAGCAGATCAGTATTACAATATTCTATAATTCCATCATTCCAGGTTGAAAGTCTGGGATTATAATTTTTGTTTAGTATTAATAAAAAAAGTATCTTTGCGAAAATTTTTGAGGAGGCATAAATGAGGCAACTTAAGATTACCAAATCCATCACCAATCGGGAAAGTGCGTCTTTAGACAAATACCTTCAGGAAATTGGTAAGGAAGAGTTGATCACCGTTGAGGAAGAAGTTGAATTAGCACAGAGAATTAAGAAAGGAGACAGGATTGCTTTGGAAAAACTTACCAAGGCAAACCTTCGTTTTGTTGTTTCTGTGGCCAAGCAATATCAGAACCAGGGATTGAGTCTTCCCGACCTTATTAATGAGGGTAACCTTGGGCTGATAAAGGCTGCTGAGAAGTTTGATGAAACGAGGGGTTTCAAATTTATTTCCTATGCTGTATGGTGGATACGCCAGAGTATCCTGCAGGCTCTAGCCGAGCAATCGAGAATAGTCAGGTTACCATTGAACCAGGTTGGTTCACTTAACAAGATTAACAAGGCATTCTCCAAATTTGAGCAGGAAAACGAACGTACACCATCGCCGGAAGAACTTGCTGAGGTACTCGAACTTCCAAAAGAAAAGGTTACCGATACCCTCAAGGTGTCGGGTCGCCATGTATCGGTTGACGCTCCCTTCGTTGAAGGTGAAGACAACAGTCTTCTTGATGTACTGCCTAATAATGACTCTCCTATAGCAGACAAATCCTTGATAAACGAATCTTTAGCCCGCGAGATAGACAGGGCCCTGACTACCCTTACTGAAAGGGAGAGGGATATAATAAGATTTTTCTTCGGGATTGGATGTCAGGAAATGACGCTTGAGGAGATAGGTGAAAAATTTGGCCTGACCCGCGAAAGAGTGAGGCAGATAAAAGAAAAAGCGATAAGACGATTAAGACATACGTCACGGAGCAAACTGCTCCGAACTTATCTGGGATAGATAAAAATTGTCCAAAAAAATGGTGCATGAATTTTTATCATGCACCATTTTTTTGAATAAGGGTTCCTACCGGTTTTTATTCAGAAAGACCGGGGACAGCAATGATTTTTTTTATGGTTCTTTTTAAGTACCAGGCAGAGACAATACCTGTAAATACATTTGCAATTAATGCTGCAAGGAATACACCGTTTAATGCGTAAATTCTTGAGCCTATCCATGCAAGTGAAAACGTAAATTGAGTTCAAAAGGCTTGCATTATGGTAAAGTATATTTCGGAAAATCAGCTGAGTATCGAGGAGTTCAAGACCCCCTTTCGAGTAAATTATCACCTGAAAATCGTTGGGTTAAGCTGAGCCAGGCAGTGCCTTGGGATAAGTTTGCTTCAGCTTACATGTCTATGATGAATAAGGGATTTGGGTGTCCGGGAGTGTCTCCCCGAACAGTACTGGGAGCGCTGATTATCAAGCATCTGGAAAATCTGGATGACAGGGGTGTTATTCAGGCCATCCAGGAAAACATTTACATGCAGTATTTTGTGGGGCTGAGAGAATTTACCATTGATCCGGTTTTTGATCCCTCATTGTTTGTTGAAATCAGAAAAGGAGTTGGCTATGAACTTTTTGACACCCTCACTACGGATCTGATACGGTCAGTACGTGAAAAGAAAGACAGCAAACATAACAAGAAGAAGAAAAAGGACGATGGTGATGAGCCGAAAAACAAAGGAAAGATGCAGACCGATGCCACCGTGGCGGATCAATATATTACCTATCCAACCGACAATGGGATTTTGAATGAGAGCAGGAAGAAATGTGAGAAGCTGATCGATAAGCTATATGAGGCAGACGGGAAACAAGGGGTCAAGCCCCGGACCTATCGCCGGACAATGAACAGTGCCTGGCTGGATTACCCGATGGATGGATCAGCGGTTGTTGATATGCTTGCCAGTAGAGCCATATCCGAATCAAAATTCAACAATCGGAACAAATACGATACAGAAAGTGAAATAATATAAACTGGTTTGCTGACTTTCTCAGCAAACCCTACTTATTTTCTTTTATTATACGGAGCAGGCACGGGAAAACCAATAGGACCAGGCTCCCCGCTTACCAGTTCTTCCTCGATAAGTCTCATATCGCGGACTGTTTTCACCAGCCTGATAAACTCACCACGGTAACCTTCTTCATCCTTTCCTTTAGCATTCTTAGCCATCAGGATTACTGCCTCGAGGTTTTTTAAATCACCTTTGTGCTCAGAATTTCTCAGAAGCATACCAAAACCTGCGACTGCTGCAGAGAAACGCAGATTGTCGGATGCCTTATGAAAAGCAATGACCTTTTGCCTGAAAGGTATCTCCATAAGTATACTTTTTTTACCATCAGGCTTTTTGTACCTCAGCTTAATAGTCAGTAGTTCGCTGCTTATTGTACTTTTAACGGTTTCCATGTATTTCTGGTATTTAAGCGGGTCAATTGAAGGACCTTCTTCTTCTGAACCTGCAGGTACCAGTTCATATAATGCTGTTACGGTGTGACCTGCTCCCATTTCACCGGCATCCTTCCGGTCATCATTGAAATCTTCGTCATTAAGCATGCGGTTTTCATAACCTATAAGCCTGTATGACCTAATCATAGCCGGATTGAATTCAACCTGGAATTTAACATCTTTGGCTATGGTGAACATAGTCCCGCCAAATTCACTGACAAGCACTTTTCTTGCTTCCTGTATATTATCAATATATGCATAATTACCATTACCCTTATCGGCTATTATTTCCATTTTATCATCTTTATAGTTTCCCATACCAAAGCCAAGAACAGTCATAAAGACACCTTCTTCACGTTTTTTTTCTATAAGCCTTTCCATCTCAGCATTACTGGATATTCCCACATTGAAATCGCCGTCTGTTGCCAGTATTATCCTGTTATTGCCTTCATGCATAAAATTTTCTGATGCTAGCTTATATGCAAGACGCAAGCCCTGTCCTCCTGCCGTTGACCCACCTGCATTCAGGCGGTCAATAGCCTGTAGTATCTCCTCTTTATTACTACCCGGTGTTGGTTCAAGCACAAGGCCTGCAGCACCTGCATAAACTACTATCGATACCCTGTCTTCATGCCTTAACTCGTTTACCAGGAGCCTGAACGCTGATTTTAATAATGGTAGCTTATTAGGACTGTTCATTGATCCTGAGACATCAAGTAAAAAGACAAGGTTGGAAGGAGGCAGATTCTCCCTGTCAATGTTTATACCCTTTAAGCCGATATGCATCATATAATGCTCATCATTCCATGGGCATTCAGCTATTTCAGTATATACAGCAAAAGGATGATCATTGCGTGGCTGCGGATAATCATATTTAAAATAATTGATCATCTCTTCTATCCTGACAGCATCAACGGGGGGCCTTTGCCCCTGGTTAATAAACCTGCGGATATTGGAATATGAGGCACGGTCAACATCTATCGAAAATGTTGAAAGCGGGTTGTTCAAAACACTCTTGTAACCGTTCTCATGAATGGTAGAATATCCTTCAGTATTAAAATTATTATTATACCAGCCTGCCCGGTCATAGGCTGCAATACCAGCTGTAGTATAATATGATGTTTTTGCATTCTTCATTCTGTCAGGACGACCAGGGTATAGCCTGATTGTTCTTTGATCAATAACTGCCTGTTCGACAGCAACGCTTTCATCTTTCAATATTGAAGGTTTAAGGACTACATTGATAATTCTTCTGTTGTCTATTCTCTCTTTAACGATTTTATAGCCATTAAGAGAGAATACAATAAACCTGGCCATTGGATTAAGACTGATTGAATAGTACCCGTTAATATCGGTTAGGATACCTGTTTTTGTATTTTCAAAACTTACTGATACACCCGGCAGAGGATGACCATTCTCATCCGTTACAGTACCGGTTATAAATCCTGATCCGGTAAATCCCAGCGATAAACACGAAAGAATCATTATTGAGATAATTGATAATATTGTTTTCATAATTTTGTAATTTTTAATTTGAACTTCTGAAAACAGGATGCAGGCTTTATGCCTTTTCCATAAATTATTGGCCGATTTTTTGTAATATTATCTTCAGTAAGATTTTTAATATTACTGTAATATCTTTGTGTTCATGGCATTAAGCCTGAAAAGGGAAAATGGCGATAACCGGGATGATGATGAACTGATAAGGGATTATCTTTCATCCGGCAGCAATGAAATACTGGGAATACTGTATGGCAGGTATATGGAACTGGTTTATGGTGTTTGTCTTAAATACTTTAGAAACACTGACAGGGCGCAGGACGCAGTAATGGATATATTCGAAAAACTGGTAACTGAGTTGCCCCGGCATAATATCAGTAATTTCAGAAGCTGGCTGTACGTACTCACAAAAAATCATTGCCTGATGGATATAAGAGCATCAAAGAAGGTAGCGGGCAGGACGGTAAATATTGAGGATCATGAATACCTGTTTATGGAAAACGGCTTTGAAATGCATCATGTAGATAAAAGTGATATTAATAATAATGAAGCTCTTGAGAATTGTATTGAGCAACTGAAGAAAGATCAGAGGAGATGTATCAGGCTGTTTTATTATGACAATAAATGTTACAGGGAGATTGCTTATCTGTTAAAAATTAATGAGAAGAAGGTAAAATCTCATCTGCAAAATGCAAAAAGGAACCTGAACATATGTATGGAAGAGAATTATGAAGAAGAGTAAGAGAAATATCTGCAGTCAGGCTGAAGAGATTATCCGTTACCTGGAGGATAAGATGACTCCGGCTGAAAGGAATGCTTTCGAAAGGAAGCTCCAGTCTGATCCTTTTCTTGCTGAGGCAGTGGAGGGTTATTCTCTTATTGAGCCAGGCTGGGTTGACAATGATATTGAAAAATTGCAGGCAATGATGAGTTCCAGGACTCGCAGGAAGAGCACAATATTATACCGGGTAGTTGCAGCAGTGATTGTGCTGGTTGCGATTTCATCTGTATTGCTTGTAAAAAACCTCAGGCAGCCTGACCTTAAGATGGCAGAGGGCAGGGGTATAGAAGCCAGGGAAGCACCACAGATGCCTGTTCCTGAATCTGCAAAAGCAAAAGCTGTAACTTCAGAAGATATGGGTATAGGCAAGCAGGAGCTTAAGGAATTACCTGAAGAAAAGGGAATAACGGAGTATTATGACCTGGCTGCTGATTCAGCTTTTGAAGATGCATTTATGATAGCCGAAGAAGAAATACGTAAAGGTGAGAAAGATAAAGAAATAGCAGATGCAGCACTTGAAGAAACACCCGTAAAAGGAAAAGAGACTGAGGCAGCTGAGAGAATTACCGGTGTAACAGCGAGGCCGGAAACAATGAAGAAAGCAAGAAGAATGAACGAGGTTGCTGCAGTGCAGGATGAAGCATTCAACATATCAAGAGATGCACAACCGGTAGTTGGTGAGAAGGAATATCTCAAGTACCTTGAAAATAAGCAGGTTTATCCTGTTGGATATGAAGATGCAGGCAGGGTTGTTGTCAGGCTTGAACTGATTATTGAAGATAATGGGACTATCGAAGAAATAAAAATCACAGAAAACCCCGCAAAAGTATTCTCTGATGAGACCATACGACTGGTGAAGGAAGGCCCTGTATGGCTGCCAGCCTTAAAAGAAGGGCAGGCTGTCAGGGATACTATAGTCCTGAAAGTTATATTTAAAGTACCATAACGAAGAACCTACTTATTATATCCGGTAAGCTTTAATGATGCCATATGTCTGCATTCAACAAGTCCTTCTTCTATTTCTTCAAATGCTTCAATCCATGGCATCCATCCTATTGCAATTTCAGCGGGCAGTATTTTTGGAACATCCTTATTAAAAAAGAGTCGGGGTTCCTGGCCATAGATTGCTTTATGAATCTCTTCTTCAGATTTACCCTGTGAGCGGAGCGATTCTTCATATGTTTTTATTTGCCCTGCATACATTTCAGAAAAATCAGGTTGTAAAAAGAAACAATTAAAAGAACCGGCAGGTGTGATAACATCTTCTGATCCTGTTCCTTTTGTCCATGACACATACTGGGTATAAGCACCCTGCTGTTTAATCTGCGTATTAAGCATTTCTAATATCCCGGACAGTTTTTCGTCGCTCATAGGAGTAATATCGATCTTTTCTCCATTCTCATCGGTCCCTGTTGCCTTAACTAATTTCATCTGCTGTGGATTTATAAGGTAATGGATGTCAATACCATGGCCCTTTTCTTCAATCCAAAGGTTCCCTTTTTCTATGCTGGTAACTTTCAGCTCAATTACTGATTCCTCTTCACCACTCATGACCGAGTATTTAACCCAGTCTCCAACTTTAAGATCCTTCCCGAAGCGATACTTTAAAGTGTATTGGATAATAGCAGTTTGTTGATCAGTGTCGCTTAAATCCTGTGGATAAGCATTATTATTACCACAAATAAAGAATAAGACAAAGGCGAATACTGTCAGGTAGAAGCAATAAACCAATAAATGATTTTCCTGTTTGAAAATTTTTTGTAACATGATTTTTCTGATTTAAAAATTATTTGCCCTGTTTAACTTCCTGAGAGAAGGAAGTGTTCTTTGTAAAAACACAAGTTACGAATTATTTGATACACGGCTCCTGAATTCTATCAGAAAAGTTTTATAATCAAGGGAGTATACGTCTATAAATACTCTGGCATGGTCATTATCCCTCATAAGGGATTTTACATAATTCAGGAATTTACCCCTGCCGTATTTTGTAATTAAGTAATCCACAATGCAGGCAAATTTTCGAGATTTTGAAATACTCTTAGATAAATATAATATTAATTACGTATACAAGGTAATCTTAAGGTTTGGTATTACAGTAAAGCGCAAAAGAATCCTATTGCCAATTAATAGGATTTTCCCGGATGTATTCTCTTTTCTGTTCCAGGTATTTCTGGTTACGTATTATATGATCATTGAAGCCGGGCTGCCATGCAAAAACGGATTTATTTTTTCTGATTTCGTATGTGACCGCACCCTTGTACCAATTAATGATCCTTGAGACGTTATTATTTAACATCGGGTTTTTGTGTCCGGTAACACCACCTTTCTTGATATTG